>CAMDKB010000165.1 GCA_945901195.1 Rhizobium sp. Q54 | reverse complement strand
CCTCCCAAGGGATTTGCTCCTTGCGGGCAGCAATCGCCGCGCAGATCTTGTAAGCGGTTTCGTCGTCCATATTGGCGTTCACATACAAGGGCCAGCCGCCGTAATCGAAACAGGCATAGTCTTCCTTCAACGAAGGAAACTGTCCTGCCGGAATGACCACACGCCGCCAACCCAGCTTGTTCATATATTCGAAGTGATCGGGCGTGATCTGGATCGGCGTCAGGCCAGTCTTCAGTGCTTCTTCGAACCAGATGACAAGGCCTTCATCGAAAATCGCTTCCAGGCTGCCATCTGCCAGCGCGCTCATGCGCCGGGCGTCGTTGGGGGCGCCTGTCATATTCAGCTTACCGCCCCAGGATACAATATCGGCCAGCGAGAAGCCGTAATATCCAAGAACCTGATCAATGAACACGCGGGTGGAATGTGTGACATCCTCCTTCACCGAGACATGCAAGGGATATTTCTTGTCCTTGATGTCCTTGAGCGAATTGATGCCAAGACCCGGTCGCACATAGAAAACGAAGCGATCCCATGTCGGCCAGTTGGCGACGGCCTTGAGCGGCAGCGGCTTCTTGAACAGCCCGATGCCGCGCACGGCCTGGGTGAGAAAGCCCGAGGGATTGACGAGGCCGGCGTCCAGCGTGCCGTCGGCAACATCATTCATGAGAACAGGCGAACCCGTCGCCATGGACAGCGAGGGCCGCCAATGTTCTCCGGAACCGTTGCCCACGGAAATCCGCATATCACGATTGCCGCCGTAGGGCGTCTGCGGGTCGCCTGCGATCGACAGGCCGATTTCCCACAGGAATTTCGAGCGAACGAAATTTGCGCCGCGCGGTAGTGGATACATGGCAGACCTCCCGATTATGGCGCGAACCTAATCCATTGGCGCACGCGATCCAATGGCAACTTGCAGGATAGAACAAACTGCCAATGGCGGCTCACACGCTGCGAGGCTGCGACCCGAAAATACCACAGTGACAGCGGAGAATAGCGGCAACTTGAAATTTGGCGTCAGAAAATCTGTGGTATCTGTCAGGATTTAAATCACTTTCGCGACTAGAGGTGTGCGCCACGAACGTTCCGAATAACAGTCGACCACGATTTTCCGATCGACCTGCGGCGGAGGTGAACAACAGGGTTTCGTTGTGACGGTACGCAATATATACATTTTTTTATAGTGATATTTTTTATATCACTAATATATTTTGTTTAATTAGGAACGAATGGAAGATTTCCTTATTTTCACGGCAGTTGGCTTTTGCGCCCAATTGATCGACGGCGCCCTGGGGATGGCCTATGGGCTCACCGCCACTACTGCTTGGCTGACGCTTGACGTGCCGCCTGCCCATGCCTCCGCGGCCACACATGCGGCGGAAATCTTCACAACGGCCGCATCTGCCGGTTCACATCTGAAGAACAAGAATGTTGACTGGCCATTGTTCTGGAAACTTACCCCGGCGGGCATGGCTGGCGGGGTCATCGGCGCTTATGTTCTCACCGGGATCAACGGAAAGGCGTTGACGCCATACATCTTCGCTTATCTCGGGTTGATGGGCATTTTCATTCTTTATCGCTCATTCAAGCCGGTTCAGGCAGACGGCCTGCCGAAGGCGGCTGTCGCCCCCTTGGGCGCAGTCGGCGGTTTCGTCGACGCTGTGGGCGATGGCGGCTGGGGGCCGGTTGTCACCACCACGCTCGTTGGCGCAGGCGAACAACCCCGCTATGTGATCGGAACTGTCAACACGGCGGAATTTTTCGTCACAGTCGCCACATCTGTTGGCTTCCTCACGGCATTGCTGACGGGCCGCTGGGAAGAGGCGGGCGATATCACGAAACACGCTTCGGCCGTCGCTGGCCTGGTCGTTGGCGGCATCCTGGCCGCGCCTTTGGCTGGCTACGCGGTGCGCCAGATTTCACAGCACCGCCTTGGACGAATTGTTGGTATTCTGGTGCTTGGCCTGTCTGCCTATCAGATTGCCCGGGTGATGTATTGAACGCAGCAGGCCAGGCTACATCAGGCCGCGCAAAACTTTTCGCGCAAACCGATGCGTTCCAGTCGCGGCAGGATTTCGTCACGAAGAATATGAAACTCGTCAATATAATTGACCATGCCAAGCGCCATGCCGTCGAGACCTGCATCTGACAATTGCCGCATCTTTTCCACCACCTGATCATAACTGCCGACCATGGGCGTTGTGCCAATTCCAGCTATGAGATGCGCTGTTTTTTCGCGCAGCACGCCTTCGGGAATGGATTGGCCGCCGCCCGCCAACCGAATGCGCGCTATGTGTTCGCCGGCAACCCAGTCGCCATTTTCATGCACGATGTAATCGTACCATTCCTTTGTTTCTTTCTCGGTTTTCCGCGTGAAAAGATGTCCACTGGCGAAGATGCCGGTTTTCTGTCCGGGCGGCGCAAGCGCGCGCAAAGCGGCGGCATCGTTGCTGACTTTTGCTATGTCAAAAATCGTCATGAACATGCAGTCAGCGTGGCGCGCGGCAAAGAGCTTTCCAGCGTCTGACGTGCCAGCGCTCATGACCATCGGACGCCCGCCACCATAGGGTTTGGGCTTGCTGAGAACGCCTTTCAGCTGGAAATATTTTCCTTCGAAATCGAACGGCTCGTCTTCCTCCCAGATGCGCTTGAGCACCTGTGTCCACTCTTCGGAAAAATCATAGCGGGCGTCGTGTTCGCGCAAGTTGACGCCGAACATGCCGAATTCGCCCTGGTTCCAGCCCGAAACAATGTTGATGCCGAATCGGCCTTTGCCGACGTGGTCAGCCGTCACCATCTGCTTGGCCGCAAAGACCGGGTTCACGAAAGCGACATGCAATGTGCAAAACGCCGAGATTTCCTTGGTGGCCGCCAGAAGCCCCGTCGCCCAGGTCAAAGTTTCCCAGGTCGTGCCTTCCGTGTCGGTTTCGCCGCGATAGCCGTGCCAGCGACCGATGGGCAGCATGAACTCAAGGCCAGCGGCTTCGGCCAGTTGAGCGGCTTTCACATTATTGTCCCAGCTCTGGTCCCAGCGTTCCGGCGCTTTGGTCATCGTCAGCCCGCCGCTGCAATTGAGGCCGAAAAGGCCGAGTTTGAACTTGTTTTTGCTGGCCATGCGGGTGACTGGACGTGTCATTTCATCCTCCGGGTCGTTTCTATCGTGTTGAGCCTTGCAACAGCCTGCATTTTTTGTTGAGTCATTCACATGCGACCGGTGGCAGCAGCCCGAACCGGAACCGGGAGAAAAACATGGCCCGTCTGGCCTCCAGGAAACCAAAGCAAAAAGTTGCGGCGAAAGCCAGGAAGCCTGCGGGCAAAAAGGCCCCTGCCCTACGCCGTTTTTCGAAAGACGATCCCGTCCTGACAGAAATTGTGCGCCATGGTGTGCTGGCGGTGACGTCCGAGATGAAAACCAATCTCATGCGCACAGCCTATAACACGATCATCTATGAAGCGCTGGATTTTACGGTCGGTCTGTTTACGCCCGAAGGCGACACGGTTTCGATTGGCCTGGGGCTGCCAATGTTCATTCGTGGCATGGCCGAGACGGTGCGCGCGAAGATCAAGCATTTTGGTCTTGCCAATATCCACCCCGGCGACATTCTGGTGACCAACGACGCCTATCTCACCGGCTCCCATCTCAATCATTTCACTTTCAGCCTGCCGATCTTTCACGAGGGCAAACTGTCGGGACTTTCCTGCTGCATGGCGCACTGGCCGGACGTCGGCGGGCAACTTGGCGGCACCACGACCGATATCTATTCGGAAGGATTGCAGATCCCGATCATGAAATATCAATCACGCGGCGTCGTGAACGAAAATCTCGTGCGGTTGATCTACATGAACGTGCGCCTGCCAGACCGCGCAATGGGCGATCTTCGTGCGCAGATTACAGCGGTCAAGTCGGGCGAGCGGCGCTACGGCGAACTGCTCGCACGCTATGGCCGCGAGGAGGTGCTCGCCGCCATAGCCCGAATCATGAAACAATCGGAAGCTGGCGCACGGGCGCGTACGCTTGCCATTCCCAATGGCGTCTATGAAGCAACATCCTATATGGACGATGACGGCGTAGACATCGGCAGGAATGTTCCCATCAAGGTGCGTGTGATTGTTGAAGGCGGCGATTTCACGGTCGATCTGACCGAAGTCAGCCGCCAGGTGCGCGGCTTCTTCAACTCGGGCAGCACAACGGGAACAGCCTGCGCGCAAGTCGCCTACAAATGCCTGACGTCGCCGACAGACTATCCCATCAACGAAGGCTCTTTCCGTTCGCTGAAAGTCAAACTGGCCGAAGGCACGATTGTCAGTGCAGTCAAGCCAGCGGCCATGCGTGCCTGGATGACATTTCCGATGACCATCGTCGATACGATTTTCAAGGCGCTGCAACATGCCGTCCCTGATCGCGTGATCGCTGGCCACCATGCCGATCTTCTGTCCACACGGATGTATGGGATATCGCCGAAAACAGGCGGCTTCTTCATGGGCAGCTTTGGTCCGCTTGGCGGCGGCTGGGGCGCGAAACTTACCGAGGACGGACAAAGCGCCACGGTCTGCCTCAACGATGGCGATACGCATAATTCACCCGTTGAAGCGACCGAAGCAAAATACCCGATCATCGTCGAGCGTTTTGCCCTGCGCGACGGCTCGGGCGGCGCTGGCAAGTATCGAGGCGGCCTTGGCATTGAACGGCGCTGCCTCGCGCGCTCGCCCATGACTGTCAATTCACAAGCCGACCGCATGCATTGCGCGCCGTGGGGCCTTGCGGGGGGACATGATGGCTTTGGCAATGAAGTGACAATCAACTGGGAAGGCGGAGAGGAACGTGATGTTCCCAATGCGAAACTCGCGCTCAAGCGCATAAAGCCCGGCGAAGGATTCAATACACGTTCAGGCGGCGGCGGCGGCTTTGGATTGCCTGTCGAGCGCGACCCGGAAAGGGTCGCTTTTGATGTGCGCGAAGGCTATGTCACGCCAGAACAGGCGCGCGACGTCTATCGCGTCGTGATGTCAAAAGACGGCGCGCTGGACCTGGAAGCCACGGCGCACCTGCGGCAAGACACAACGAATATGGTATGATGGAAACGTAATCATGAAATTCAAATCAATAGTCCTGGGCGCATTGGCGCTTGTGTGGCCGGCGGCGCTTGCGCAAGCGCAAGAGCCAATCGCAGACTTCTATCGCGGCCGCACGATGACCTGGATCATCGGTACGGGCGAGGGCGGCGGTTATGATTTTTCTTCGCGCCTTGCGCTGCAATACCTCAGCAAACATATTCCGGGACGGCCGACCATCGTGCCACGCAACATGCCGGGCGCAGGCAGCATTGCTGCGGCGGAATATGTTTTTGCAACCGGACCTAAAGACGGCACCATGCTCGCCATGTTCCAGCCGACCTTCATCCTGGAAAAATTCACCAATCCCGAGCGCAAATATAAATCTGAAGAATTCACCTATATCGGGCGCGTTGACGCCAGCGATCTCGTAGGCTTTTTCTGGCACGATGCGCCGGCCAAAACCATTGTGGACGCCACGAAGGTTGAAGTCATCATATCGGCCAATGCGGCTGCAGGCACATCTGCGACGATACCCTGGGCGCTCAACCGCATGCTCGGCACGAAGTTCAAGGTGATCCTCGGCTATAATTCCAGCGCACGCATGGGTCTTGCCGTGGAAGCGGGCGAGGCACATGGCAATGGCAGCACAAGCTGGGATTATCTGCAGACCAAGCAGGACTGGTTTGACGGCAACAAGATCAGAATACTTTACACAATCGGCATGGAGCGCATGAAGCAATTACCCAATGTGCCTACAATCCTTGAACTCGTCAGCAACGAGCGTGATCGCAATGCACTCAAGCTCATCGCTTCAACATCGACGGTCGGGCGCGCAGTGGTTGCGCCGCCGGGCAATGACGCCACGCGCACACAAGCCCTGCGCCGCGCGTTCGACGCCATGTCCGCTGATCCAGAATTCATCGCCGACGCCAAACGCCGCAGACTCGGCGCCGATCACATGTCTGGCGAAAAATTGCAGGCACTTGTTGCCGATGCCGCAGGCCAGCCGGCCGACGTCGTCGAGTGGATGAAAGAAGTCACCAAGAAGCCTAAATGAATGCGGAACGCCAACATGCCTGACAGTCGCGCTCGCATAAGGATCGAAGGTGTTCACTATCGCCCGGCGCGCGATGTTTCATCTTACTATGAAGCAGGCGCGTGGCTGCCCACGAGTGTTGGCGAGGCTGTGCGCGAAGCTGCGCGCGCGCAACCTGAAAAGGTCTATCTCATCGCAGCTGAACAGGAATATACGTTTTCGGAATTTGACCGGCGCACTGAAACTCTCGGGGCGGCTTTACTTGATGCAGGGTTCAAGCCGGGCGATCGCGCGATCTTTCAGATGGGGTCTATTGCCGAGACAGTGATCGCCCTGTGCGCCTGCTACAAGGCGGGGATCGTTCCTGTCTGTACACTGCCACAATATCGCGAGATCGAAATTGGCCAGCTTTCAGAAATGTCGGGCGCAACCGGCTATTTTGTACAAGCTGATTTCAGCCCGTCGTTCGACCTGACTGGCTTTGCGCAAAAGATGATGCAGCGCAGGCCGGCAATGAAGCACCTGGTTGTGGCGCGGGGCGTTGCGCTGGGCGGCGCCCATTCACTTGAAGAGATGATAGCTTCGCGCGATTTCGAAACTGCGCGCGCGCAACTGGCTGCAGTCAATCCTGATCCCGAGGACGTTCTCACATTTCAGCTCTCAGGCGGCTCGACTGGCGTGCCGAAAATCATCCCGCGATTTCACGGCGAATATCTCGGGCAAGCCATCGCCTGGGCGAAACAACATCACTATTCGTCTGAAGAGATCGCGATCTGGCCGCTGCCAGTTATTCATAACGCGGCCATGCTTCTCATCGTTCTGCCTGCGCTCCTCATGCGGACGACAATCGTGCTTCAGGACAGGTTCGACCTGCAAATGTTTCTGGGGGCCATAGAGCAATATCGCGTGACCTATGCAGGCAGCATCGGCCCTGTCGCACCGCGGCTTCTCGATTTCAAGGATGTTCGCAAGCATTTCGACTTGTCGTCGCTGCGCATGTTCGTTGGCATGGACCGATCTGACGCCATTCAGGAACATATCGGCATCACAACGATGAACCTTTATGGAATCACCGAGGGATTGTTGATGACGACATCTCCGGATGAACCTGCGCTGCAGCGTTTTACGACGAACGGTTGGCCATCCGGCCCACTCGATCAGGTGTGCGTTCTTGATCCAGAAAGTGAAACGCACCGGCAGCCGGGACAGGAAGGCGAATTGTGCTTTTTTGGGCCACACAGCGTGCGCGCTTATTACAATGCGCCGGGCGATATCAATAAGGCCAGCTTCACCTCAGATGGCTTTTTCCGGACCGGCGATATCGTTCGCCAGAGCATCATTAATGGCAGAAGCTATTATACGTTCCTGGGACGGTTGAAGGACAATATCTCGCGAGGCAATGAGAAGTTCGCCGCCGAAGAAGTTGAGCGGCTCATCGTTGAACACCCGGCCGTGCTCGATGCAAAGGTTGTGGCCATGCCCGACCGCTATCTTGGCGAACGCGCGTGTGCATTCATTATTCCCCGTCCGGGCGCGCAGACACCTGATGTGCCGGCGCTGGGGCAATTTCTGATTGCTCAGGGCCTTGCCAAATTCAAATTGCCCGAGCGCATTGAAACAATCGGCGAATTTCCAGTGACCCGCGTTGGCAAGGTCGACAAGATGACCATGCGCAAGATTATTGCCGAGAAGCTGGCGCATGAAGCCACAACTTCAGATAAGTCCTGATCATGAACGAGACGACAAAGGCGGCTCCGCCCTTCACCATCGGGGAAACCTTCGAGAAGGACATGATTTTCAGCAAGGACGACACGCGCGCCTTTTCCAAATTCATCGGCGACATGAATCCGCTGCATCTAGATGAAGACTATGCCAAGGCTTCGCGCTTTGGCGGGTTGATTGTAGCTGGAGCACATACAGCCGGCGCGATGGCTGCATTTACAGCAACATTTACGACAGGCCGTGCTGAAAAAAATGTGGGACTGGAAATTACGTTTCGATTTCGCCGCGCCGTGATGGCGGAGGAAACCCTTCATTGCGTCTGGAAGCCCGCCGCCATCGAGGACAAGCCGTCATTGAACGGACACATCGTGACATTCGAGGGAACGTTGACCAATTCCAAGGGCGAAGTCGCGGTTACGGGCCAGACGCGCACACTCGTCTTCTATGATCAATCGGGCTAAGGGATCGCCGGATTGCCGGGAATGAAAACCGGTATTCCGCGAACGCAAGCCAGGCTGATTAATTGTCCAAGATCTGGCCGCGTCAGAAACTCCCGTCCAACAACGAGCATACGCTCTCCCATATCTCCCAACCATCTGTTGATATCGGTCAGGTTCGCACCATCAACATCAACGATGCGCAAGCGTTCAAGCGGGAGATCGACTTTTTCCATCAGGGATTTGGTGCTGCCCGCAATATCCGTCGCGCCTGCGGCAAGAACGATCAGCATTTCCCCTGAAGCTCTGGCCAGCCGCGCAGCCAAAGCGAGACTTGCTGCGTCTTCCATGCTCGCCAAAGCGACAATTGGCCCGGTCCTGCGGGTAATGCGCGCTGGCAACAACAACGCTGTCGCGGGGCCCTGAAAGGCTGCATCGGCAAAGGCGGCAAATGGCAATGTCATCCATTCACTGGCCTGCGAGGGCGCCAACAGGGCGACTACATCGGTCTCGTGCAGGACGCCTGTCAGTTCATCCTGAAGATTGCCGCTGATGACTTCAACGTGTGCACTTATGCCATGCAGTTGAGCGATGGCAGCGAATGCATCGCGGGCACGTCGCAAGGATAGCGCTTGCCGGGCTGCAACATCGGCAACACCGATCGTCTGCCAGGCTGCGCGTGCTGGCACATATTCACGCGCGAAGGGCAAATACCCCAATGTGCCGGACGCGCCATCATCAATCATGAGTGCAGAAAAGCGCGCGCTGAACATATGCGCCATCTCTGCAGCGGTTTCCAGCGTCTGCCGTCCCGGCATTTCGCCACACACACCGACGACAAATTGCGTAATGCGGGCCGCGCTCACGTCAATGGCTCCTTTCCATTGCCGCCTTGCGCCTGTTCACGGCGGATTCTGGCGAAGGCCTCAAGCCGCAATTGCACTTTCCGGTTAAACGTTCCG
>CAMDKB010000164.1 GCA_945901195.1 Rhizobium sp. Q54 | reverse complement strand
GCCTCTACGAAATCCTACAGATTTTGAGCCTCGCGCTTTTCGAGAAAACCCAGGTTTTAAGCCTGTTTCAGGACTGGCCGCAGCAAAGTTCGGAGAACGAGCCATCCAACCAATTGAATTTGTTCGATTAACGTTGGGACGCTAGTGGTCAGAGGTATGATTCCGCACCATCAGGCGGCTGTAGAAATGGCCAGGGTTGTTGCAGCTTTTGGCAAGGACCCGGAAATTCGCAAACTTGCGGCGGAGGTCATCAAGGCGCAGGAAAGCGAAATCGCCATGATGAAAGACTGGCTGGCGAAAAACGCGAAGTGAAATCGCCTGATCGTCACAGGCCCTTAAACTAGTGGAAGCCCGCGCCCATTGGCGATAGCAATCCACGATTGTTGCTGACGGAAACGCCAACTCCAACAGTCAGTTTATTCGTCACCGCATAATCAAATCCAGCGCCGACTGTCGCGAATGTTTTGGTTGTACCGCCGCCACCAAAGACACCGTTGATCGATTCACCGGTTGTGCCGAACCCAAATGTGGTGGGTTTAGCCAGTACGGCTCCCGCCGTCACATAGGGTGTCAGGCGTCCCATGTTATAGCCCGCTTTCACGCTGGCCGTGGCGTAATCGTAACCTGAGAACGAGTTTCGCTGAAACAGGGCAGGCGAATATCCTGCACTCGCCCTTACACCCAGCACGAGATTGTTTGAAAAAAGCCGGTCATACCCAATGTACGCGCCCCCGCCAGCCTGCCCTTTGGCGCCCTTTCGGGAGAGGGCAAAAACTTCGGTTCCGGCATAAAGACCTTTCCAGAATGAATCACCGTTTGTGGTCAGTCCGGGTGTCGCGGCAAACAAAGGCAAACCTGAAGAACGTGCATCTTCGGCCCGCGCTGGCGTGCCAAGGGCGCAGAGGGTCAGAAGGGCGAGACCTGTTCTCAAATTCATCGCGCATACCCGATTGCCGAAATTCTGGACCATGAGCATACAACATTCGACTGCGGCATCAAAAAGGCTTGTTCTGGACTCCCCTCGCAAACCGGCCAAAGCAGGCCAAGCCAGCATTGCATGCGTGGGATACCGCAGGTAAGAGGACGAGCCAGAGGCTGGGCCATTCCCGCCATTCCCTCGTCAATCCGTCGAGATTTCAATGATCTGCCCATGCCCCGCGTATTGATATTATCCGGTGAGGCCTCCGGGGACCTGCATGGAGCCAGTCTTGCCGGCGCGTTGAGACGTCTGTCTCCCGATATCGAACTGGAGGGCCTCGGCGGCGCACGAATGGAGGCGGCGGGCGTACGGTTGCTTTCGGGAATCGACAAGCTCGATATCATCGGCGTCCCGAGCCTCGCAGAATTGCGCCGCGCTTATGTCGTGTTTCACAAACTGGCCCGCTACATCCGGGAAAACGCATTCGACGCGGTCGTCCTGATCGACAATCCCGGCTTGAACCTGCGGCTTGCGCGTGTCGCAAAACTGGCAGGGCTAAAGGTGGTCTATTATATCGCGCCCCAGATCTGGGCGTGGAATGAGGGGCGGATCAAGAAGATCCGCCGCTATGTCGACTGCCTTCTCGTCATCCTGCCGTTTGAACAGGCCTATTTCGGCAAGGTCGGGGTCGATTGCCGGTTCGTCGGCCATCCCATCATGGATGAACTTCCTCCCCACTTTGACGTGACGGCGCTTCGCCGGGACTTTGGTCTCGATGAGACCGCCACCATCGTCGGTTTGCTGCCCGGTAGCCGAAAAAGCGAGATTCAGCGTCTTTTGCCGGTGATGCTTGATGCCGCGCGGCTCGTGCTCTCCAATGCACCAGAGGGTGGAGCCGCACGCCAATGCGTACTGGTCCATGCGGCTTCCGTACCGCGCGACATGATCGATGGATTTGTCGCTGCCGCAAACATTCCCGTCACGATCATCCCACAGCACCCCTATGAGGCCATCGCCGCCTGTGACGGCATCATGGTCGCCTCGGGCACTGCGACGTTGCAAACAGCACTCGTGGGCAGACCCATGACAATTGTCTACCGCACGGGCGCGGTGACCTATCAGATTTACAAACGCCTGATCAGGGTGCCCTGGATTGGCCTGGCCAATCTGGTTGCGGGCCGGCAGATTGCAACGGAACTGATCCAGGACAGCCTCACTGCGGAGCGTCTGGCGGCGGAAACAGAACTTTTGCTGTCGCCGGAGCGCGCACAGCAGGCACGGAGCGTCTCAGCAGAATTGCGCCAGACTATGGGCGCAGCCGGAGCGTCTGACCGCGCCGCCGCCGAGATTATAAACATGATCGCAGAGGCAACTTCAGTCAGCCAGAGATAGACAGAACAAGCCGCAAACTTGCTGTCTCCAATAGCGATGGAATATAGTGGAGTACGCGGAGATTCCACCGGAACGCCAGGCGGCCCGGTTCGGCCAGCAGCGCCTTTTCTGCCAGGAGCACATAATGTCAACGTTTGATGAGGTTGCAGATATTATTGCAGAGTCGTGCAGTCTGGACCGCGAAAAGATCACGCCCGAGAGCAACATCATTGATGACCTGGGTGTCGACAGCCTGGATTTTCTGGATGTAAATTTCGGCATCGACAAAAAATTCAACATCACCTTGCCGGTCGAAAAATGGACCCAGGACATCAGCGAAGGCAAAGCAAAGACCGAGGATTATTTTGTTGTCGGGAACCTTGCCAAAGCTATCGATGAACTTGTCGCCGCAAAAAAGGCCGCAGGTTGAGGCCGGGTCGCGCCCTGCGCTCTTTTATCGCTCTGGTGTAAGTGAACGCCATGCGACTTGAATATTTCCAGATGATCGATCAGGTGGCCGCACTCGATACACAGGGGCGTTCCATCCGCTGTCTATCCACGGTTCCTCAACAAAGTCCGGTTTTCGAGGGGCATTTTCCCGGGCACGCGCTCGTGCCGGGTGTGCTGTTGATCGAAACGATGGCTCAGGCGTCCGGCTATCTTGCGCTTGCATTGAACGGGTTCAAGAAGATGGCGTTTTTGGCATCAGTGAAAGAAGCGAAATTACGCACCTTCATGTTACCGGGCGCTGCCATCGAGATTACCGCACAAGTCGCGCATGAGGGCTCGGGCTTCGTGGTCACGCATGCCCAGATCATCTGCGACGGAAAACGTGTCAGCGAAGCTGAGTTGATGCTTCGCATTTTGCCTTTCCCAAGTCCTGAGTTTGCGGACATGATGGTCAAGCAAGCCGAACGTCTGGGCCTTGAAACTTTGAGCGAGCGCGGATCGTGAACGATGTCGTCGTCACTGGCATTGGTATGGTCAGCTCCCTTGGTGTGGGGGCAGACAGTCATATCGGCCTGTTCGATGGGAAATTGCAGCCAGTATTTGATCGCCATTCCATGGCGCCCTACCCTATTCATCCTCTCGCCCCCATCGATTTTGATCTTCTGATCCCCAAGAAAGGCGATCAACGCCAGATGGATCAGGGCCAGCGCATTGGGGTTTATGCGGCCGGTCTGGCATTGCAGGATGGCGGTGTTTTGGGCGATGCAGAGTTTCTGCAGAAGACACATCTGATTGTCGCCGCTGGCGACGGCGAGCGTGATATCGCCGTTGACGAGGAGATTCTCAGCGCCCTCGGCTCAGCCAGCGACCGCCAGGTCTATTTCAATCAGTTGATGTCGAAGAAGCTGCGCCCGACCCTATTCCTTGCGCAGCTGCCCAATCTGCTGGCCGGCAATATCTCGATCGTGCACGGAGTGACCGGATCTTCGCGGACCTTCATGGGCGAAGAGGCTGCGGGCCTTGACGCCATTGCAACCATGACTGCCCGCATCCGCGCGGGAAGCGTGGACGCAGGCCTGGTGGGCGGTTCATATTCTGCGCCGCGCCTCGACATGATGCTGCATCTTGGTCTTGGCGGAAACATTCTAAGCGGAGAGCCGGCAAGCGTCTGGGCGCGCAATGAGCGTGGCGGGGGCATGATCTGCGGTTCGGTTGGTGCGTTTCTGTTGCTGGAATCGCGAAGCAACGCAGAGCGCCGAGGCGCACGCATTTCTGCGGTTCTCGGGCCGGTATTCTCCGAGCATTGTTTCAGGAAACATGGCGAAGTCGAGCGATGCGCCGACGATCTGTGGCAAAGGATGGAACCCTCGCTAACATCCAGTCCGCTTGGAATCGTGTCAGGGGCCACCGGCGCCGAGCCACTGACTGCGCAGGAACTCGGCTCGTTCAAACATCCGCGCTCTCGGCGCGAAATTTATGTCCGCGCTACTGGCACAATGATCGGCCATGCGCTGGAGGCCGTTGCGCCTGCGAACGTTGCCCTCGCATCCCTGGCCCTGCGCGAGGAAAAATACTTTGCGCCATTTGACCAGACTGGCGTCGAGGCGCATGCGCCAGCGCCGCCATCCCAAATTGTTGTAACGAGCTTTGGCCATTGGCGAGGTGAGGGCATGATCCTTCTGCGTGACGCGCGGGGAGACCGGTCATGAGCACGTGCGACAGGAAAGGACGACCTCTGGTTGCCGTCACGGGGCTCGGTATCATTACTTCGCTTGGCCGTGGAAAGACGGAAAACTGGACCAAACTGACGCGCGGGCAGTCAGGGATCGGCACCATCAAACGCTTCAGCACCGAAGGGCTCAAGACGCATATAGCCGGCTCTGTCGACTTCATGCTCCCAGCCGGCTTCAACTCGCAGCAATTATCCTTTGCGCTTGCAGAAGCTGTCGCGCATGAATCGCTGGGCCAGGCCGGGATGAGCGGCGCCAATGCTTTCCCCGGCCCATTGTTCATCGCGGTTCCACCGGCTGAACTCGCCTGGAAAATCCGTGAAGAGCTTGCCTCAACACTGCCAGACCATGCGCCCGTCACTTATACAGCCATGATTCAGGAAAATTTCGGCAAGCGTAAAGATATCCTCGACGTATTTTCCATGGGCGGCGTGGGTGATTTGGTCGCGCAACGATTCCGGACTCAGGGATCGCCGATTTCGGTTTCGACCGCTTGCGCATCAGGGGCAACAGTTGTGCAAATGGGCGTGGACGCCATACGCTTCGGGCAAACGAAGGCTGTGCTGGCCGTTGGCACTGATGGGTCCATCAATGTGGAGAGCGTGATCCGCTTTTCCCTTCTGTCAGCGTTGTCCACGCATAACGATCCGCCACAGGACGCCTCCCGGCCCTTCTCGCACAAGCGCGATGGCTTTGTGATGGCAGAGGGCGCAGCAGCTCTTGTGCTGGAAAATTTCGATACAGCGCGGGCGCGTGGCGCAGAAATCCTGGGCATTGTTGCAGGCTGCGGCGAGCGCGCGGATACGTTTCACCGCACCCGGTCCAATCCGGATGGCTCTGCTATCATAGGCGCTATAAACAATGCGCTCGATGATGCCGGATTGAGTCCGGATGAAATCGACTATATCAACGCGCATGGCACGAGCACGCCTGAAAATGACAAGATGGAAGCGCTAGCCTGCAGGTCTGTGTTCGGTGAAAGAATGAATGCTTTGCCGATTTCCTCAAACAAGTCGATGATTGGACATACGCTGACCGCAGCAGGCGCTATAGAGGCCGTGATATCACTGCTGACGATCCAGCACGGCCTGTTGCCGCCGACAATCAATTATCACGAGCCAGATCCGGCGATACCTTTCGACGTCGTTCCCAATGTTGCGCGCGCGCAGAAAGTCGAACGCGTCATGTCGAACTCATTCGGATTTGGCGGGCAGAATGTTTCGTTGATATTCCGGTCGCCGCCATGAACCTGTTGCGCGTCGATCTTGAATATTTACCGCAGGGATAAAGAGGTCATCATGCGGGCGCTTCGACTTGTTGCCGAACAACAACTGGAACTTCACGACATAGCCGCTCCCGGCCCACCTCAGGCTGGCGAAGTGACAATCCGCGTCCGGGCTGTGGCGCTCAATCATATTGACGTGTGGGGCTTTCGCGGCATGGCGTTCGCCAAGCGCAAGCTTCCCCTTATCGTCAGCGCGGAAGCGGCGGGCGAAATCATGGCGCTGGGCGCAGGCGTATCGCACCTCAGCGTCGGTCAGCAAGTCGCGATGTATAGCGCGCGTACGTGCGGGGATTGCCGGCCCTGCCGCAGCGGCTGCGACAATCTCTGCGAAAATCCCGCTGGCATAATGGGGTTTCATATTGATGGATTTGCCTGCGAACAGGTGAACATGCCCGCCAGACTTGCTGTCCCCACGCCACCTGGTGTGTCGGTTACAGATGCTGCCTGTGCCGCAGTCACATTTTCTACCGTTGAACACATGTTGTTTGACAATGCCAGACTTGTGCGCGGCGAGACCGTGTTGGTGCACGCTGGAGGTTCGGGGATCGGCACTGCCGCCATTACGTTGGCGAAAGCGGCGGGGTGCACTGTCATCACCACAGTGGGCGACACAGTCAAAAGCACAAAGGCCCGCGCACTGGGCGCAGATCACGTCATCAACTATCGAGAAGAACGGTTCGAACATATCGTGCGTAAATTGACAAACAAGCGCGGCGTCGATGTCGTGTTTGAACATACTGGCGTCGATACTTGGAACGGTTCGTTGCTGTCGCTGCGCCGGGGCGGGCGACTGGTGACATGCGGCGCAACGTCCGGCGCCTCGGGACAGATCAATCTGATGCAATTGTTCCAGCAACAATACAAGATCTTCGGGTCGTTCGGAGCGTCCATCCGTAATGTCGGCGACGGCCTGCAAAAAATGGCGCTCGGCCTGCGACCGACAATCGACACCGAGGTCGCAATGGAAGATTTCGGTGCTTGCCTTGAAAGAATGCGAAACCGCGACGTTTTCGGCAAGATGGTTGTGCATATCGCACCATGAACAGACGCAGGATTTTCCTTTTTGCACAAATGCTATTCCGTGAAGTGCGCGATGCGGCGGTTGCGTTTGTTGCACTGATATTTCTTGCGATCACGTTCGTCTTGCCACAACGCCTTGTTGTGCGGACCATGGGTTTTCTGGCGCGCGTGGCCGGAATGCGGATGCCGCAACTCTCCCGCAACGGAATGTATAATCTTGCGTTGGCGTTTCCCGAAAAAACAGAAGCAGAGCGGCGCGAAATACTCCGCCAATCCTGGGACAATATGGGACGAACCGCAGCCGAATATTTTTTCATCAATGGCATCTGGGATTACAATCCAAAATCGACGCGCCCTGGCCGGATTGAATCTTCGGGCGAGGAAATTTTTGCCCAGCTTGCCAATGACAACAAGCCCGCCATCATACTTTCGGCACATCTGGGCAATTGGGAATTGCCGATGATCGCCGCCGAATATCATGGATTGGACTCAACGGCTCTCTACGCGCGTCCGCGCAATCGCTGGATTGCCAACATGGTGTCAACGCGGCGTCGATCAGCCATGAATTCGCTGGTCATGTCCGGCCCAGGGGCCATGCAACGACTGGCGCGGGCGCTGGAATCCGGCACGCATCTGGGCCTTCTCATAGATCAGTATTTTATTGGAGGCCCGGAGATCAAGATGTTCGGCCACACAACGGCGGCAAATCCGATTTTTGCGCGGCTCGCCAGATTGCTGGAATGCCCTGTGCACATGGTGCGGGTGATCCGTCTTCCCGAAGATCGTTTCAGGGTCGAGTTGGGAGAAGAACTGATCCTGCCTCGCGACAGCAACGGACGCGTCGACATAACGGGATCACTTCAATTGGCTGCGGATGTGATTGAAGGCTGGGTGCGCGAACATCCCGAGCAATGGCTCTGGGTACATCGTCGCTGGCGCTAAAACATCGCGCACAATTCACCTTCATCCCGGCAGATTCAGTCGATGACAGAGCGCTTGATGCGATCAAGGTACTTGTGGACGCTCGCATTCAGTTCCGCTGCAATTTTGACAGCTTCCAGCCCGACCTGGCCATCCACGGTAGGCGTCTTGCGTTGGCGCACACAGGTCAAGAATTCCTGGATCTCGTTCGATAAACTATCTTCCCGCGGAATATCGAAAACCTCGCTGGCGATGGAATCGGCGCTGATCTGACTTTCGCCGCCTTTAAGGGAATATTTGAAAATCCGATGCGCCACAAAATCACAGACCATGTAGCTGCCGGGCTGAAATACGCGCAGGCTGCGCTCCACCTTGTGGCTAACCCGGCTGGCCGTGATATTGGCGACACAACCTGACTCAAAGATCAGGCGGGCATTGGCAAGATCAAGTTTGCTGCTGAATAATTGCGTGCCAACAGCGCTGACATCGACCACTTTCGATTTGGCCAATCCTATTATCATGTCGATATCGTGAATCATCATGTCGAAGATGACGTCCGCGTCACGGGCCCGATCATGCCATGGCGAAATGCGATTGCACTCAAAATACACAGGCTTTTCCACCCGTTCTGAGAGTGCTCGAAAACAGGATGAGAACCGCTCGATATGACCCACTTGAAGAATACGGCCCCTCTCGCGCGCCAAGATCGTCAGGCGTTCCGCCGATCCGATATCCTCGCACAAAGGCTTCTCGACAAGCGTATCGATACCAGCCTGCAAGAGATCATGAGCCACAGCAAAATGTGATGAGGCGGGAACGACGACACTTGCTGCGTCTACTTTCCCGATGAGATCGCGATGATCATAGAGGGGCGCGCATCCGTATTCGCGCGCGACAGCAACGGCGGTATCCCTGTCCATGTCTACGACCGCAACCAGTTCAGCGTTGGGATTCTGCGCAAGGTGCCTGGCATGAAAGCGGCCGAAGCGCCCAACGCCGACAACGGCTACCCTCAGTTTCCCCGAGATATTTTCCGGCGGCACAAGTGTCAATTCGAACCTGCTTTCAATTCAGCTACTAATCGATGCCCGAAAATTGCCGGCTCAAATCAAGATAGCTCACCCGGCAGAGCTTTAGATCAACCATCCAGCTTGGCCAACATATTTATGACACCCCAGGCTTCAGGCCAATTTCATAAAACCATTCCCGGAGCGATTGAGCAACAGGCGGGCAAATACCGGCCCGCGCCGAATTTTTACTTTTCCTGAGGCTGTGTAAAAAACGGGCCGACTCAATCGGCGATCGAGCGCCTTGCCCACCACATCCATTGTTCGGGTGTCTGTCTGATCCACACTTCAAATTGCTGGGCCATGGCGGCCGTCATTTTTATGAGGTCTGCATTGCGATCCCCGGTTCGTTCGACCTGCAATTCCACCACATCAACGATGAACCGGGATACGTGGTCCAGCCGTCTGCAGCGAGCCATCCAGATCCGCGCCCCGGCGTGGCGGGCCAGAATGGCGGCT
>CAMDKB010000163.1 GCA_945901195.1 Rhizobium sp. Q54 | reverse complement strand
TTGTTCGCCCTGTCAAAGGACATGATCGATCCTACCCTCGTGGAACGGATCATATCGGTGTTGAAATACGACGAGCCGATTTCACTTCACGACTTATCCGCGATCGTTGGCGGTCCGACATCAAGGTTGCTCGCCAACGTCGCTATCCTCGCGAAAATGGGTTTCGTCTCCTTCGAGGCGCTCACCGATGGCTGATGCGGCTCGCTGGAGCAACGGGTTGGGTCGTGGTGCGGAAGCCTCCGGCCGGAAGTCCGAATTGGGCGCGGCGTTGCGCGAATGCAGAACCCAAATCATCTGCGTTGGAGTGTTCAGCGCTGTCGTCAACATCTTGATGTTGGTTGGCTCATTTTACATGCTGGAGGTCTACGATCGGGTTCTGCCAAGCCGGAGCATTCCGACGCTGGTGGTCCTGTCGATTCTTGCGCTTGTTCTGTTTGGCGCGCAGGGCCTGTTCGATTTCATACGGGCGCGCCTTCTGATCCGGATCGGAAATCATCTTGATGAACGGCTGAATGACCGCATCTTTGATCTGACATCGCGCGTCCGTCAGATCAATCGGGTGTTGCCTGACACTCATCAGGCCCAAAGATATCTGGATTCCATCAAGAGCTTTCTGTCGAGTGGCGGCCCCATCGCGATCCTTGATCTCCCATGGATCCCGTTTTTCGTCCTGGTCATGTGGCTTTTGCATTGGATGTTGGGTCTTGCGGCTGTGGTTGGGGCGATCCTTCTGGTCGGGTTGACTGTCTATATGGAGTACAGCTCTCGTGAGCCGGTGCGGGAATTTGGCGAGAAGCTGGCCAAGCGATCAAGCCTTGCCCTCGCGGTGCAACGAAATGCTGAAGTGATCGCTGCAATGGCTATGCAGCCCGCCTTGGCTGAAAGGTATGCTGCCGAAAGCACGGCCGCGAGCAAGGCGCATACGTCCCTCAGCGATAAAGGCGGCGGACTGGGCTCCATATCGAGGGTGCTCAGACTGGTCATGCAATCAGGCGTGCTCGGATTGGGTGCCTTACTGGTGATTTGGGGCGAGGGATCGGGCGGCGTCATGATCGCAGGATCTGTCTTGTTCGGCCGCGCCTTTGCTCCCGTCGACCAGGCGATCGCGAACTGGCGGAGCTTTTCAACCGCGCGAGAGGCTTGGGGCAAATTGTCTGAGCTCTTGCAGGTTCTGCAGCCACAGGACCCCAAGCTGCGTCTGGTGCCTCCGACGCAATTTATGGCCGTGGAAGGCCTTTCCTTTGTGGAGGTACGATCGCAGCGCGTTCTCCTGAGGGATATTTCCTACTCATTGCCAGCCGGTGCTGGCTTGTGTGTGATCGGACCAAGCGGGGCTGGCAAGTCCACCCTGCTTCGGCTTCTCGTGAACGCGTGGTCGCCCACCACCGGCCGCGTCATGCTGGATGGGGCATCCCTTGATCAATGGCCGAGGGACGATCTGGGGCGCCACATCGGATACCTTCCGCAAGACGTCGATCTCTTTTCGGGCACGATTGCCGAGAACATCAGCCGGTTTTATGCCGACGCCGATTCCGAAAAGGTCACTGCTGCGGCAAGGATAGCCGGGGTCCATGAGATGGTCCTTAAAATAAAAAACGGTTACCAGAGCCAGGTCGGGGAAAATGGCGCGGCGCTGTCGGCTGGACAGCGGCAGAGGATCGCTCTGGCGCGGGCGGTATACGGGGCGCCTTTTCTCGTCGTCCTGGATGAGCCAAATTCCAACCTCGATGCTGAAGGCGACATGGCGCTGGTGAAAGCAGTTCTGGAGATCCGCGGCCGCGGCGGGGTGGTGATAGCTGTTTCGCATCGCCCGGGTTTGCTTGATGGGTTTGATACAGTTCTTCTCTTGAGAGATGGGAAGATGGTCGCCTGTGACCCCAAGAAAGAGGTTTTGGAGAAATATCTGACGAAACCGGCATCGACGGCGATTGTGCCAGCATCACCCCTTGACGGGCGGGGCGGTCAGCCATGAGGGAAACTCCGCACAAACCCACGGCGGCGCTGCGTTCCGCGAAAGCCTATTCGCTGTTCGGCTTTACGGCTTTGGTCCTGATCGTGACCTTTATCGGCGGATGGGGAGCCTTTGCCAGCCTTTCGGGGGCTGTGATCGCGCGCGGGTCTATTGTCATTGAAACTGACGCCAAGAAAGTCCAGCACCCGTTCGGTGGGGTTATTGCCGACATCAAGGTCAGGAATGGCGATAAGGTTCGCCATGGGGATGTGTTGGTGCGTCTGGATGACACTGTGTTGCGTGCGAATGCCGACAGCATCCAGAAAAGCCTTGGTGAACTTCGGCTCCGGCGTGCGCGGCTCCTCGCGGAGCGCGACGAATTGAGGGGCATCGTATTGCCGGCGGAGTTGATGTCTCGCAGGACGGAACTCGCGGAGGCCATCTTGAACGAGCGGCGGCTGTTCGACTTGCGCTCCAGCGCGCGGTTTGGCCGCAAGTCACAGATTGAGGAGCGTATCAACCAACTAAAGAACGAGGCCCAAGGCTATCTGGTGCAACGTCAATCGATCGATGCGCAGACCAAGTTCATCAATCAGGAGCTGGACGGACTGCGCCAGCTTTTGGCTCAGCAACTGGTGCCGCTGTCACGTGTGAGCGCGCTGGAACGAGAAGCTGCCCGCTTGGACGGCGTACGAGGCCAGCTGATCTCTGGCATCGCGCAGACGGAAGGAAAAATTGCAGAAGCCCGTTTGACGATCCTCCAGATTGACAGTGATCTGTTCAGCGAGGTCGGCGGAGAGTTGCGGGATCTGGACGCAAAGATTGGACCGCTTGAAGAGCAGCTGAATGCCGCTCATGACCAGCTCTCTCGGATCTCGATCACGGCGCCCGAGGACGGGGTCGTGCACCAACTCAACGTCAAGACGATCGGCGGCGTCGTCGGGGTGGGCGAAGTCTTGATGTTGATCGTGCCGACGGCGGATAAGCTTGCTGTGGACGCACAAATTAATCCGGCTGACATCGATCAGATCAGGATTGGCGCGCCTGTTATGGTTCGGATCGCGGCTTTCAATCAAAGAACCACGCCTGAACTGACTGGCATCCTGACGCAGGCTTCCCCCGACACCGTCACGGAGCAGCGGTCAGGCGCGACCTTTTATACGGTGCGGATCGAACTGGCCCCGGACGAGATCCGCCGCCTCGGCGGCATGCCTGTCCTGCCGGGCATGCCGGTCGAAGCGTTCATCAAGACCGGTGATCGCCGTGTGTTTGAAATGCTACTGAAGCCAATCACTGACCAACTGACGAGGGCTTACCGTCAGGATTGAGGCCCATGAGGATTTTGGGTGAAAGGCGCGTCTATCAATGCCAGCCAAGGTTGAGACCTGTGAACAAAGAAGCGCCTCCCGTTAAGAGCCAACCTGTCTTGAGAGGGCGGAGTGTCCCTGAGAGCACTATCCCTCCGTCGCTTCACAAGGATATTGCGGGCAAGATCTCGCGCCATCTGGCTCAGCAGGAGGGCGGCCCAAGCTCCGTCAATGCGCTCAACGACAGTCTTCGTTTTCTTGCCAAGTGGCGATCTGCTTTATTGCAGGAGACATGGCTTCAGCGCGAGGGCAACCGGGTGAAGTTTGGCCCCTTTGCCGGCATGCAGCTTGGGCCGAGATCGGGGGAGGGCTGCCATCTGGCAAAACTCATGGGGGTCTATGAGCAGCCGCTCTGGACCGTCATTATGGCCGCCATTTCGAGGCAGTATTCCTCCATTATCAACGTCGGCGCGGCTGAGGGCTATTACGCCATCGGCATGGCTCTTCAGATGCCCGAGGGCCGCATTCTCGCCTATGAGGGCAATCCTGTTGCAAGGGCGGTCTTGGAAGAGCTCGTGACGCTGAACGAGGTCGGGCACCGGGTCGACTGTCGGGGGATGTTTCGGACCGAGGATCTTGCGGCATGCGACGGGCAGCCCGTGCTGGTTATCTGTGACATCGAAGGCGGAGAGTTTGACCTCTTCTCGGAGCTATCGATCAAGTTCCTGAGGAACGCCGACCTCATCATAGAAACTCACGATGTCGGCGGCCGCGGCCTGACAGCAGAACTTGCCCGCAGGTTTAGCGAGACCCACGACGCGACCCTGGTGAGCGACAACGGCATGCGGACGTTCGAGGCGCCCGCCTGGTTCCAGCAATTGTCGCACCTCGATCAGTTGCTTGCGACATGGGAATGGCGCTCCAGTCCCACACCCTGGCTGGTCCTGAAACCCAAAGCATAGGGACGTCTGAAAATTATGTATTAATTTCAATGACATAGGAGTTCGTATCTTCATTCTCTCTGGCGCGCCACTCCATCTGCCTTCTGTTTGCCCCGCTCGCAGAGCGCCAGCCGTACGCCGCGCCAAACGCCCTCGGTCACACCTCTGCTTTCACTTTCTCCCGCAGGCCCGCCCGTTCCATTCTTGGCAACACTTCATCCAGAAAAAAGGGCATGTCAGCGATGTAATCGAGGAAGGTGATGGCCGCGCCGCGCAGCCCGGCTTTTTCAAGCAGCACCATTTCTTCCACGATATCGTCGGGCGTACCGACAAATGTGTAGCTGCCGGGGAAGGAGCCGGGATGGATTTTTCCACGATAGCGCGTGTGGACTTCCGGGTTGAAATCGGCGCGTTCACTTTCGGGGGTGTCGCTGCCGGCGGTTTTCTTCTTCATCGCCGTCATCTGGTCGAGGCACGTGCGATCTGCCATCGTTTCTGCGAAATAATAGTAGAAATCCTCCGCTTCCTGACGGGTCGGACGGCAGACAATATGGCTTGATGTGAACACCTGGATTTCGCGATCGTATTTGCGCGCATAGTCATGAACGCTCTGCACGATGGAGGGCGCCCGCTCGATGGTCGAAACGCTGGTGAAGAGAAGATCGGCAGCCTGTCCCGCAAAATCGCGGCCCTTGAAGGAAAAGCCTGCCGACATCACCGGTATTTTTGACTGCAGGGGAAGCGGATCCGTGACTACATTCTTCAGCTTGAAATATTCGCCATCCCAGTTGAAGGGCGCGCCGCCCTCCAGCATTTTCTTCAAAACCTTGAACCATTCCAATCCATGATCGTAGCGGTGTTCGCCGTTGATCTCGATCCCGTGCACGTCGAATTCGTTCTGGTTCCAGCCGCACACGATGTTCAAACCCACGCGACCGTGCGTTGCCGCATCAATGGTTGCAAGGCATTTGGCGACATAGGCGGGGGTGAGCACCGGCGTATGAACAGTCACGAACATGCCGATGCGTTTTGTCAGCGCGCCGATGGCGGCGCTGTGCGTCATGGTTTCATAGGAGCGTCCGAGATTGTCGGCCTCACCGCCGAGGCCGCGCCATTTGGCGACCGGCAGAATGAAGTCGACCCCGGCGTCATCTGCCCATTGCGAAATCTTGACAATATCGTCCCATTTGGCTGGCCAGCGCTCGGGCGCTTTCGAAATCGCGAAACCGCCGTCGCAATTGGCGTTGAAAAGCCCGAGTTTGAAACGGTTGGGCCCGTATACGGGATTTGGGACCTGGCTCATGTTTCCTCCGGCGATGTTTGCGTTGTCCTGAGGATGCAGGGAATGAACAGAGGTGACAAGGTGCAGGCTTGCCGCATACGAAAAAGCTTCCCATCCAAGAGGCGGCGATTTACCTTCAAATCATGACCGGAAAAATCCGGACTGCATTTGGGGATGGAGGCCAGCATGACCGGGACGCCCGAAACAATGCCATTGCGCTTTTCCGGCTATTTTCGAAAGAAGACCGGCAAGCCCGATACTTTTCTCACTCAGGTAGGACCAGGAACTCCAGGGGGCGAATATCAGCGGCGCTTCTGGCATCCGGTGGGCTATGTGGAGGAATTGGGCAAGGTGCCGTTGCGCGTGCGGGCGCTGGGCGAGGACCTTGTCCTGTTCCGGGCTGGCAATGGCGAGATCGGCTGCCTGATGATGCATTGCTGCCATCGCAATACGTCGTTGGAATATGGGCTGGTGGAGGAGATTGGCCTGCGTTGCTGTTACCATGGCCGTTTGTTCGCGCCCGATGGAACCATTCTGGAAATCCCCGGTGACGCGCATGCAGAACGCATGATGAAGGAGACATCGCAGGGTGCCTATCCCGTGCATGTGTATTACGGCATGATCTTCACCTACATGGGGCCGCCTGACCGTATTCCGGTCTTCCCCGATATCGACCGCATGACCTTGCCGGGCATCAAGATTGTGCCGCGCACACGCTTTGTCTGGCCGTGCAACTGGATGCAGATCAAGGAAAACTCACTTGATCCCTATCACACCGCCGTGCTGCATGTGATTCCGCAAATGCGTGGCGCCGAACGCAATTTTGCCGACGAATTTGGCGAGACGCCCTTCATAACTTGGACGGAAACTCCGGGGGGCTGCATGTATCTGTGCGCCCGCAAGGTCGATGACAACATCTGGGTCCGCTCAGCCGAAACTTATGGTGCGAACCTGCATATCATCTCGTCGATCTTCGAGAGCGGCCGCGAGCGCAAGGAAGCGACTGTGCCGTTCATGACGCTCTGGACGTTACCTGTCGATGACGAGACCAGCATCAATTTCTATTTCAGCCATGTTCTCGAAAACGAGCCGATGTCCTGGGAAAAACGTGACGAGATGGAACTCTACGGACAGAATGACGAGCGGCCCTATGCCGAGCGGCAATGGATTCCCGGCGACCATGACGCCATGGTGAGCCAGGGCGGCGTCAACCCGCATGAGCTGGAACATCTGGGCTCGCAGGATCGGGGAGTCACTTTGTTTCGGCGCTATATCCGGCGCGGCATCCACGCCGTGCAGGATGGCGGGGATCCCGAGGGATTTTATATGAACCAGAGCCAGATCGCGGCCACCTACGCCAACGATCACGTCGCGCCGCTGAGCGAACTTGGTGGCGAGCCCACCGATGACAGGGTCATGCGCGCCTATTGCGAGAAAATCGCCCAAGACTATTTCCGCAAAGCCCCGATGGAACGGCTTCGGGGAAAGCTGAAAAGCCCGGTATAGGTTCGCTGCGGACGCGAAACTCAGTATCCCGGGCGCAGCTTCAGCAGCTTGATCGCATTTTCTTTCAGGATCAGCGGTTTGACCTCGTCGCGGAAGCCGGCTGTCTCAAAATCCTTCAGCCAGCGATCCGGCGTGATGGCCGGGAAGTCCGAGCCGAAGAGCACCTTGTTCTTGATCAGCGAGTTGGAATAGCGGACCAGGATTTCCGGAAAATACTTTGGCGACCAGCCCGAAAGGTCGATGTAGACATTGGGCTTGTGTTGGCACACCGCGAGCGCTTCCTCCTGCCATGGGAAGGACGGATGCGCCATGATGATGGGCATATCCGGAAAATCCGCCGCCACAGCGTCAAGATACATCGGGTTGGAATATTCCAGTTTAATGCGGAAACCTGCCCGCATGCCTGAGCCGACACCGGTCTGACCCGTATGAAACAGCGCCGGCTTGCCGGTCTCCTGAATGGCTTCATAGAGCGGGTAGCACATGCGGTCATCCGGGTGGAAACCTTGGACCGACGGGTGGAACTTGAAGCCCTGAACGCCAAAATCCTTGACCAGCCGACGCGCCTCGCGTGCGCCAAGCAGGCCTTTGTGCGGGTCGATAGAGGCGAAGGGGATCATGATATCGGAATTCTGATGGGCGAGTTCCGCGATTTCCTCGTTTGAATAGCGACGATGGCCAAGATAATGTTCGGCGTCGACCGTGAAGACGACGACAGCAATCTTCCGCTCGCGATAATATTGAGCCATTTCGGGAATGGAGGGCTGCTGGAATTCCTTCTTGAAGTACTTGGCCATGCCTTCCTGCAATTCGCGCGCGTCTTCCCAGGCGTGCGTGCCGCATGGCGCTTCGGCGTGCGTGTGGATGTCTATGGCGATGAGGTTGTCGAGGTCGAGCATTAGCGGGATTTTTCCTTGATACGTGTTTATACGCTTTATTTGGCTGCTATTGGTTTAGGTTCAAAAACTGCTACGAGCAAAAGTATTTTTGCCAGCGTCCCGCTCACTCCGCCGCTTCCCGGCACTTCATCATCTACCCGCGCTGTTTTCCGGAACAATCTGCGGCTCAATGACGAATAGCGCCGGATTCGCAGGATCGACGCTGACCTTGACCCAGTGGGAATCAGGATCGCCAAACACCTCAAGCCGCGTAAAGTTGTCGACAAAACGCCTTGTCTTTTTGCTCACCAGAGGCTTGCTGATGTGGAAAATATGCGTGTCGCCATGGATGAACAGCACCGGCTTATCATAGGCCTGCATTTCAGCCTCGACCGCATTCAAAATGTCATCAAAGCCACTTGGCGGAGACTCTTTGGGCGGAGTGACGCCCGGAAACAGCCGGAAATAGCGATCCTTGAGCGAGGTCGTCCAATGGGTCTCAAAGCCTGAGTTGGCTTGCATGATGAGAACGAGGCCGTGGCTATTGCGTGTTTTGGCTTGGGTAAAGGCGTTTTTCATCCATGCGAGATTCGCCTGCGTCCGCTCGTTTGCCTCCGCATCCATTTCGGGCGTACGGCCCTTGTTGTCGTTGCTGCCGGTGATGTGCATCGTCATGGAGCTCACATCATTATGCGTCCAGGCAAGGTTCCCGCGAAATTTTGAAAAGGCAGGTTGCTGCGCATGACTTGTAACCGCCAGCGTGCGTTGTCCAAGGCTGCGCCCCTCAGGAAATAAAAGGCTACGTACCTTGGCCAATTGTTCCAGCGGATCAACCTTGATCGCTTTCAGCAAGTGGCAATCAGCCCAGTCATTGTCGCCGGGTGTCAGGAAGAAAGGATGCGCGGAGGCTTGAAACTGCCCGAGAACTTTTTTCAGGCTGTCATCCGTGCACGGCATGGAGACGCGGTCAGGATTGGCATTATAAGGCCGGGGGTCGGCCTGAAAATCGCCAATGTGCACGACAAAGGCCAGAGGCTGCAAATTCATCGCCGCGATCATGCGCGTAAATTCGTCCTCTGACTTTTTCGAATAGCCAATGTCGCCGATCGCGGCGAACTGGAACGGCTGTGGCTGGGCGGCCAGTGGCGAAAATCCAAGGCTGAGCGTCATAGACGCGGTAGCTACACCTATCCACCGACCCATGATCTTGCCTCCCTTCGAATTCCCCTGACCGGCAGCGTTTACCGAAATTGTAGTCTTTGCAATACGGGGACGCGGGCGAGCCTGTCGGCCTATTCCGCCGCCTCCCGCCGCACCTTTTTCGCCCCTGGCTCGTCCGCCTGCGCCAGAGGCCTGCGCGCCAGCACCTCTTTCAAAAATTTGCCGGTATAGGATCGCGCGACTTTAACGATATCCTCAGGCGTGCCCTGCGCGACTATTTCGCCGCCGCCGTCGCCGCCTTCC
>CAMDKB010000162.1 GCA_945901195.1 Rhizobium sp. Q54 | reverse complement strand
AACAACGCTAGCCCCCTTCGTATTACCGCGGCTGCTGGCACGAAGTTAGCCGGGGCTTATTCTCCTGGTACAGTCACTATCTTCCCAGGTAAAAGAGCTTTACAACCCTAAGGCCTTCATCACTCACGCGGCATGGCTGGATCAGGCTTTCGCCCATTGTCCAATATTCCCCACTGCTGCCTCCCGTAGGAGTTTGGGCCGTGTCTCAGTCCCAATGTGGCTGATCATCCTCTCAGACCAGCTACTGATCGTCGCCTTGGTGAGCCGTTACCTCACCAACAAGCTAATCAGACGCGGGCCGATCCTTCGGCGATAAATCTTTCTCCTCTCGGACGTATCCGGTATTAGCTCAAGTTTCCCTGAGTTATTCCGAACCGAAGGGTACGTTCCCACGTGTTACTCACCCGTCTGCCACTCCCCTTGCGGGGCGTTCGACTTGCATGTGTTAGGCCTGCCGCCAGCGTTCGTTCTGAGCCAGGATCAAACTCTCAAGTTGAATTGAGATAAGTTCCTGACTGGTCACTAAATTACGTCTCTTGCGAGACGCCTCATTTGACGAGTCCCAAGCACATCCGATTTCGTCTCACGACGACATCGTATGGTGTGCTTAGAAAACGTGACCGTCAGTATGTCTCTCTGACACTCAACCCAGGTTGCCCTGTGTTGGCGTGTCCGCAAGGACATCCGCCGTCCACGTTTCTCTTTCTTCCGATTTAATTGTCAAACAGCGCATTCAAGCTCAACCGCAGATGCGATAGCAGAAGGACCGCTATCACTCTGATAAGCCTGCCGTACATTGGCAGATTATCAGAGTTTGGTACACCCGATAAGCTCGAGAAGACCGGAGAAAACCGTCCGCCAAAGGCATGACCGCCGCCGGTGTTGTGCTTATAGGGGGAACCACTCGGAGCTGTCAACGGAGTTTTTTAAAAAACTTCATTTTTTTCATTGCAGTGCAATAAAATTAGGCCATATTCCTGTTTTTCAATGTATTTTTATCTCACCCACATGACAGGATTACGAATCCTGGTGGATTTTCGCTGGCTGCCCTCCCGTCAGCCCTGCCCTATTTGAGCCATTTTGCCTCCGCCTATGCTATTTCGTGGACTTGAGGGTTTTCCCGTTGATCGCAATTGACGGATTCACCCGACTTGGCCATGTTCACAAGGCAATTCGGAGATTCCCTCCTGCCGGCTCGTTGAAACACATGTGCCCGGACGGCCAATTGAATGGAAATCAAGCGTGGCGGATCTGCGAAACTCCCAATACAGCGAAAGATGGAGCTCGTCGGAGCGGCGTCTCGAGCGCGTTGGTGAGATTGTCGATTTGGGTCTTGATCCCCCGATCGAGTCCGGCGGCAGTGCACAAACCCACAATGATCATCGCCGTGTTTCAATCCGCTGGCTAAGCGGGACTATCCTGACCGGTGTGGCCGGTGCTGGACTGATCGGTTCAGCAATTTTCGCCGCTCTGAATTACAGCTCGCGTCTGGCCGAAGCGCCAGAATTTGTAGCCCGGGACCGGCCGTCGTCGGCGAGTGATGGCACCGTCAGCCAGAACAACAAGGGCGACAGGCTCTCGCGCCCGGTGGATATTATTGCCGCACGCCAGGCCTTTCGTGCATCGACCACTGTCAGGGCCGGCGACCGTGAAATTGTCCGCACCCGCAGCTTTGTTCATATTGGCACGACTCTGGCGATGGGCCCGATTGGTTTTGCCAATGATGTCCCTGCGTTTAATCCTCTGAAATTATTGGGAGGTGACCCAACTCCGGGTGAAACTGCTCCCGAAAGCGAGACCGAGCGCGAAGACGCTGATGTGTCCTTTATTTCCGAAAATCTGACACCCGGCGATTTGGCGAACAGCCGTTTCTCATTGAGCATCGATGAAATTCAGGCCCAGGTGAACGAGCACCTGAAAGGCATTATCGGCAGCGGCGCCCGCCCGAGTCTGCCTTTGCCCCCTCAGATGTTGTTGATGCGCACCAGCCGCGCTGGAATAGGCGCAGGAACCCTTGGCTATGCATCGTTGAACGCTCCGACAATTCCGTCGCCGTTCTCCTCCATTCAAGTGAAGATGGTTGCAGAGAACGTGACGGTCATCCCGAAATTTTCCGCGCTTGACAGCAAGGATATTGATTCTGCGGAAAAGCTCATTGTCGTGAAGCATAATGAGAGACTGGAGCAAATTCTCGGCGCACAAGGCGCGTCGCCCGCCCAGTCTCGTGCTATCACCGCAGCACTGAGCGGACGGCGCGGCCAGACAGGTGTGCAGGAAGGCCAGAAGCTCAAGATCCTGCTTACGGACATCGACAATTCCGGAAAACCAAAAGTCGCCCGGCTATCGATCTACAACGACGAGAGCCTTGAAGGCACCGTAGCGATCAATGACGTTGGCGAATATGTGCTGGTCGCGCGAACGGAAAATCGACCAGCGCCCCGCGTGCGCGCCCCGGTTTCCGATGAGGACGAGGATAGCCCCGGCGGCATGCGCCTCTATAGCAGTTTCTATGAGACTTCCCTTAAACAGCAAATACCCAAACGCACCATTGATGATCTTGTTCGTATTTTTGCCAATGATGTCGATTTCAACCGCTCAGTGACCGGTGGCGACGCTTTTGAAGTGTTCTATGCAGAAAGCGAAGAGCGCGACGGGGCACCCGAAATGCTCTACGCATCAATCACCGCCCGTAATGAAACCTTCAAGTATTACCGCTTCAATTTCGATCGGGAAGGCACAATCGATTATTTTGACAGCACAGGCAAATCGAACCGGAAATTCCTCATCCGCAAACCCGTTGAAGCCGGCGAGCAGCGTTCAGGCTTCGGTTGGCGTCGTCATCCAATCCTCGGCTACTCACGCATGCATACGGGTGTGGACTGGGCGACCAAAATTGGCACTCCGATCGTTGCAGCGGGCAACGGCGTGGTGATCAAGGCTAAACGCGAGTCAGGATACGGCAACCGGATCGAGATTCAGCACGGAAACGGCTACGTTTCGACCTACAATCACCAATCGGGATTCGCGCGGGGTATCGCAGAGGGCGTTCGCGTCCGGCAGGGGCAGGTCATTGGGTATGTTGGAAATACGGGCCTGTCGACAGGGCCGCATTTGCACTACGAAGTCATCGTCAATGGAAATTACGTGGACCCGTTGCGCATTCGTCTTGCCCGGACCCGCCAGCTCACCCGTCAGCAGATTACCGATTTTAATCGCGAACGTGAACGGATCGATTCAATGATGGCCAAAGCGCCCAATGCCGCCCGGGTCGCCTCCAGCGAAACCGCGCGCTGACGATTGCTCCAGGCAGTTTGGGTATTAACTCAGCTCAAGCTGAGCCCGGATATCCGCCACCGTTACGCCCTGCGCCCGCAAATCCCGCAATGCAGGCGATCCTGCGCTCTTGGACAACTTGCGCTCGTGTTCGTCTGTTATCAATCGGTGGTGGTGATAGACTGGCGCTGGCAAATTCAACAATTCCTGCAACAAACGGTGCAGACTTGTTGCCTCGAACAAATCCATCCCCCGGATGACATCGGTCACACCCTGCTCGGCATCATCCACGACCACCGCGATATGATAGCTGCCGGGAACATCTTTTCGTCCGACAACGACGTCTCCCCAGATGCTGGGTTGCGCGCTTACTGACCGCCCGTCCTCTTGTTCGCCATATTCAATCCATCCGACCGGACCTTGCAGCGCGCCTATAGCCTGCGTCATGTTAAGCCGCTGCGCCACCGGTTTATCGGACGTGATTTGACGCAAAAGCGACGAAGCTGAAGCATCGCGGCAGGTTCCCGGATAAATGGGCGCTCCGTCTGGATCCCTGGGCCATTCCTCGCGCAGTTTGACCTCTTCAAGAATCTCATTGCGCGTGCATGTGCAGGAATAGAGGAGGCCAAGCGCATTGAGTTTTTCCAGCGCAATCGCATAAGCGCCAAAATATTCTGACTGACGGAGGACGGGAGTCTCCCATTCAATCCCAAGCCAGGCCAGGTCCTCGTAAATGGCTTGCTCAAATTCCGGCCGGGCGCGGCCCATGTCGATATCCTCGATTCGCAGGAGAAAACGGCCTCCGTGTCGGCGAGCGAATTCGTAATTTCTTAAAGCAGAATAAGCATGCCCAAGGTGGAGATAGCCATTTGGGGAGGGCGCAAACCTTACGACTGGCGCGACATGGACGCCATTGTTATTGGTTTGTGGAAATTCGCTCTGCATTTTGCACTCTAGGTTTAGCCAGCGATATTTTGCACAAAGTTCGAAAGACGCAATTGAAAAATTGATTCATCGAACAGCGCTACGGCTTGTTGTAATAGATATGGTCCCCAACCGCCGAAACAAGCGGCCTGACTGCATTTCAGGACTATTCAGCCTTGGCAATCAAGAGACCTTCATCCAAACCACTTCCGCCAGAGTCTGCCCGGATAGTTTCCGAAGAAGCTCTGCAGGCCGCTACGCTCGCCCTCCACCAGCTTGATCCGGACTGCATGTCCCACATGCTGGAAATAGCCGGACCACCACCCTTACGGGCGCGATCAGCGGATCTGTCCGGGCTGGTCTCGATTGTCATCTCGCAGCAGGTGTCGACAGCCAGCGCGCGGGCAATCCATGCGCGTTTTCAGGCAAATTTTGGTCATTTGCACCATCGTCAATTACTCGAAGCCACAGATGAAGACTTGCGCGCGTGCGGGCTCTCGTCTCCCAAAATGCGTACTATGCGGGCGCTGGGACAGGCCATCGAGGAACGATCGCTCGATCTGGATCAGCTCTCAACGCTGACTGCGGGCGAGGCCAGGGCACGAATGACGGCGGTGAAGGGAATTGGTCCCTGGACCGCGGATATTTATCTCTTATTCTGTCTCGGCCACCCTGATATCTGGCCTGCGGGGGACCTCGCTTTACAGGAGGGCGTCCGCATGGCGCTCAAGCTGCGCGCCCGTCCCGACGCCAGGCAGGTCGAAAAGCTCTCTCGACGGTGGCAGCCCTTTCGCGCCGCAGCAGCGAGGTTGATCTGGGCTTATTATGCCAAGAGGCTTGAACTGAAACGAAGTACAGTCAGCCCCGGCCGCGCCAATAGCACTTGAACCGGGATTCGGACTGCCCCTTGGCAGTAACCAAGTCGGGCTCTATACCCGGCATCTCAAATAAAGGACCTCCGCAATGGCGAATTCGCTCGATGGCCCCCGTCTGAAGCCGCTCTCTGGCACGGCCAGACAACTCGTGGTTATCCTTCATGGATTTGGGGCTGACGGTAACGATCTCATAGAAATCGGGCGGCAATGGCAAAAAGTGCTGCCGGACGCAGCCTTTGCCTCCCCCCACGCCCATGAACCCTGCGCAATGGCGCCCAGCGGCCGCCAATGGTTCCGGCTGACTGACCGCAATCCAGACGAACGCTGGAGCGGGGTCTGCTCTGCTCAACCGGTGATCGACGCCTTCATCGATTCGGAGCTTCAAACGCTGGGTGTCACGCCAAACCGGCTCGCCGTGGTTGGCTTCAGCCAGGGAGCCATGATGGCGCTACATGTCGGCCTTCGGCGCAAAGTTGCACCCGCCGGCGTCATAGGACTATCGGGAACTCTGGTCGGACCCGAACATATCGGCGAAGCCACTGCCCGCTCCGCCACTGGCGCGCCACCACCAGTCCTGCTCATGCACGGCCATATGGACGAAGTAATTCCGGTGGATTCCATGTTCATGACGGCCGATCAGCTCGCCGGCGCGAACATTCCCTGCCAGTGGCATCTGGCGATCGGACTCGGCCACAACATTGATGGTGAGGAAATTCGGCATGGCGCGATGTTTCTCGCCCGTTGTTTCGGGCTTCCGACGCCAGCGCTCCGTTCGAAATAATTAATAGATATCCTTAATTAACTCTAAAGATTTACGTTGCGTTAACGACAGCTTGATAACATTTGGGCGCATTTCAACAACAGGCCCACAATGTTACCCGCAAGCTTTCGCAGCACTGTCCTGCAGCGCCTGTACGTTTGGGCGGGATCACTGTCCGCCTGCCTCATATTATTCATAACCACGCAGGCTATCTACCACCATCGCTTGAATGAAACGATCAACGGGCTCGTTGAGATCTCTGCTTCAAGCCATCAGACCCTATCAATAGCCATGCGGGCGGCAGGCGCACTCGCCGCAATGAAAGACGCAGCCGGACGGGTCCTTAGCGTGGCAGCGCCCGAATCCGAAGCACGCGAAGCTATCACTGGCCTCAAAGAGGAAATTCAGACCTTACGAGCAAAACTTCCGGGTCAAACGCCCCCATTGCTTGAAGCGGCGACCGCCACACTCGCGAAGGAAATACAGACCATCGCCGGGAATGAAGGCTTCAGGGCGCATGGCGATGCCGGCTGGCGCTCCAGTTTTGAAAAGTTGACGCAAGCCGAAGTAGGCCTGCTGTCTGAAATTTCAAACTTCCGCGAAGCGGTGCGCGCAAGCGGCATGCATTTGAGCAACGAAGCGGCCAAAAGCCGAAGCCACTATAACTGGCATTTTCTGTTGTGCTGTCTTCTCACCATTCTCGTCGTTGGCCAGATTATATTTTTTGAGCGGCTGTGGCTCATATCGCCCATCAAGCGCTTCTCGAATGCCCTGATTAATCCCAACAGCCGTGACAAGAATTATCTAAAACGCCATTCCGGCCGTCAGGACGAGATCGGCATTCTCGGCAATGCCCTCGTCGCCTATCAGGCGACAGCCGAACAACGCCAGATCCGCGCTGAACAGGCGCGGGAGCAGATGGCCGGCGAACTCATCGCCAAACAATCACAACAGGAAGCTGCGGAAAATTTTCGCGACAAGATCGCCGCCATACTGTCGAACCTGGAAAGCCATGCGGCACATATGCAGACCCAGTCGGAAGTTCTCGCTGGCACTGCAGCGGACGCCGAAAAGCAAACCCTTGCAGCCACCACAGCCACATCGCAAACAAGCAGTAGCGTCGAATCCGTCTCCATTTCGGTCAGCGAACTATCGCGCACCATTGGCGACATTCATCGCCAGATCATGCGCGCAACTGAAATCGTTTCCTCCGCCAACCACTCAATACGCCATGCGGATGAGAAATCCATCAGCCTTGTGGCCAGCACCAATGCCATCGAAAGAGTGATTGAACTGATTCAGTCCGTCGCAGAGCGCACAAACCTGCTCTCGCTGAACGCGACAATCGAGGCCGCGCGCGCTGGCGAAGTGGGCCGTGGCTTTGCTGTTGTCGCATCCGAAATCAAAACGCTGGCCACGCAAACTTCTCGCGCGACAGGCGATATTCGCGGCCAGCTACAGAGCGTCATCGACTCCAGCAACATGATAGCGGGGGTTATTCACGCCATCGTCGTCTCCATGACTGAAATTGATCAAATAGCCCATCAGATTGCGGTGGCAGCCCAAAGCCAGAACGTCGCCACCCGCGAAATTGACGAAATCGCAAATCGCACGGCCCAAACCGCAAAAAACCTGAAAGCCAGCATCAATGGCGTTGCGGGAATTGTCGGCGACGCCAGCAGGTCGGCGCAGATCGTCCAGAACATATCCGAAGATCTCAACCGCCAGGCCACCGCCTTGCGTCAGTCTGTGGATTTGTTCGTCAAGGCGCCTTTGGCTGAGGCATCAGCCACCCATTCACAAAAGGCACGGATATGAAAACAACTGCAGCCGCACCAGCAGACTATTCCAGGACGGCCAGGATTTTTCATTGGGTAACGGCCGTCGCGTTTCTGGTGCAGTTCCCGATTGGCTTCACGATGACCCAGCTCACCCCCGGTTCCACCTCAGAACTCTTGTTCTCCGTGCATGGATCCGTTGGTTTCTTTGTTCTGTGGCTGGCGCTGCTCCGGCTTGCCTATCGCCTGCGCACCAAAATCAATCGCCGCAATTCAATCCTCGCCACTTGGCATTCGCGCGCAACCCTGATTGCCCATTGGACAATCTATTCTTTACTCATCCTGGTTCCGCTGACCGGCTGGGCGGGGTCGGTTGCAGGTGACATTCTCGAATTATTCGGCATCGTGCGGCTGCCCGCCATTCTGCCGCCGGATCACACCTGGTCAATATGGCTCTTGTGGTCTCACGGCCTGTTGGCTTTTTCTTTGATGGCAATTGTCGCTGTTCATATTGGATTTGGGCTGCAAGGCTATCTCGAAGGGTCGGCTGAAGAACCAGAATCGCCAACGCCATCCGGAGTGCCAGCGTCTTCATAATCGGACACCCGGACAGCGATTGCTGCGGGCGCCGGTATGAGCTGTGGCAAGACCTTGCGCATTGATCTTCTCACCGCAATTGGGCGGTAGAGTTGCTTCGTCGCCTCAACAAGATGCACCCCTGACCCCGGTAGAGCGAGGCGACGGCCGATGCGCTCGAAAGCAGCGCCAAGGCTCAAAAGATAAGGCCGTGCAAAGGGGGGCACATAGAGGGCCTCAGCCCAATGGACTGGCAGGAACTGCGTTTCCCTGAGCAGATCACGCAACTGGCTTCGGGAATAGGGCAAGCCATGTCCGAATGGCGTTCTGTCGAAACGGGCCCAGACACCGCCGCGATTGGGAACGACGGCGATCATCCGTCCGCCCGGCGTGAGCACTCGCCAGATTTCCTCAAGCATATCCTGTGGATGGTCTGTCACTTCGAGCGCATGAACCAGCAGCACCCGATCGATTGAAGAATCGGGAAGCGGCAGCATGGATGAATCCACAAGAGCCGAACTGGAGGCTCCCTCTGCCGGCCAATTGACCACGCCCTGCTCTGCCGGCATGAACGCGAGCAAGCGCAAAGCCTGATCTTTGAAAGCCCCCAAATAGGGCGGGCCATAGCCAAGCCCCATCATGGAAAGCCCGGCGCAATTTTCCCAGCGCTCGCGAATAATCGGCGCAATGAAGCGCAGCGCCACTTGCCCTAGGGGCGATCCGTAAAACGCTCTGAGATCCGCTACATCAAGTGCCATGGGGAAGAATTGGTCCCAACGCCCCGAAAATGCAATGCCCCTTTGTTCAAGGACATGGTTTGACCCGCTATGCTGCTCCGATTAGATCTTCAGGCGAAGTCCGGACCTGCCGGACGCATCAAACGCCCAAGCGGAGTCAGACATGCCAGCCCAGATTCATCAGTTCATGTGCCTGCAGGATAACTTCGGCGTCCTGATCCACGATCCCGCAACCGGCGCAACCGCTTCCATGGATGCGCCAGAAGCGGGGCCTGTCCTGGCTGCCCTGGCTGAAACCGGCTGGAACCTGACAGACATTCTGGTCACCCATCACCACAATGATCACATCGGTGGAATTGCAGGCGTGCGCGAGAAATTTCCCGGCGCCCGTATCGTCGCACCCGAGAAAGA
>CAMDKB010000161.1 GCA_945901195.1 Rhizobium sp. Q54 | reverse complement strand
CAAAGCGAACAATATCGACTTCGTCTATCTGCCCATCGTCTCCAGCAATATCACGCCGGAAAATATCGAGGAATTCGGCAAGGTGCTGGCCTCGGCCAAGGCGCCTATTTTGGCCTATTGCCGCACCGGCACCCGTTGCACCAACATGTGGGCTCTTGCGGAAGCGGGCAATTGCGGCACGGATCAATTGCTGAAACAGGCGGCTGCCGCAGGGTATGACATTCGCGGCCTCGCGCCTGCGCTGGAATCGCTTGGGGCGCAGCGCAAGGGCTGATGTCTCCGGGCATTGCTGCCAAATTGCACTGCACTGTCACTCTGATTTTGTTGCAGCCTGGAAATCCGTTCTCACTTCCAGGCACACGCTCCAACCGGAAAAATCACCATGCCATCCGACGCGCTTATCTACCCCGCGGACTTGTCGCAATTTGTCAGCGCCATCTTTCAGGCCGAAGGGATGAGTCCGGCGGATGCCGCCATAGTTGCCGATATTCTTGTCTGGGCGGACCTGCGAGGCGTGGAATCTCATGGGGTCGAGCGGGTGCCGCGTTACATCGCAACCATGCACAAGGGCGAAATGCAGCCGAAGGCGGAGCCCATTGTTGAGGAAGTTGCGGGCTCTGCATTCCGGATCGATGGCAAGAAGGCCATGGGGCCCATCGGCATGATGCGTGCCCTGGTGGCTGCCGAGCCACGCGCCAGAGCCAACGGCATCGCCATGGGCCTCATCGCGAACGCCACCCACACAGGGGCCATCGGCTACTATGCGGAATGGGCGGCAAGACGCGGATTTGCAGCTATTGTCATGGCGGCCGGCATGCCTTTGATGGCCTGGCCGGGGACGAAAGTGCCTAGCATTTCCACTTCGCCGATTGCGATCGGCGTACCGGGTGGACCTGATGGCGTCATGGTCTTCGACATGTCCACGGCGATCGCCGCCAGCGGACGTTTGCGCAAGGCCATGCTCGACAAGAAGCCAATCCCGGAGGGCTGGGCGCTCGATGCGGAAGGCAAGCCAGCAACAGACCCTGCCAAGGCTGTGACGTCCCTGCCCGTGGGCGAGGCCAAGGGCGCAGGTCTGTCATTGATGATCGAAATACTTGCGGGCGTTCTGGGTGGCACACCCATCGTGGCGCCGATGGCGCAGCCCGGCGCTCCAAGGCCGCATTCGGCCAATGGCATGATTATCCTGATCGACGTCGCGAAGTTCCGTCCTGTCGCTGATGTGGCCGGTGATGTGGACATGCTCGCCCATGCCATCAAGTCGCTCGCCCGGATTGAAGGCGCAGAGCCCGTGCGTATGCCCGGTGAGCGCGGCAGCGCCGAATTGCGCCAGCGCCAGGCAAAGGGTATTCCCCTGAATGCGCGTCTGGCCGGAGCGCTCGCAAAAATGGGCACAGAGCGCGCCGTCGCAGTGCCGGCTGCTTTGCAAGGCTTCGCTTAATCTGCCTGCTGAACCGGTGAGGGTCCAATGGCATTCATGTTGACGCGCTTTGCGCTCTGTGTGTCAGCGGCGACGCTCGCCAGTGGCGTTGCGCATGCTCAGCCCATCACGGACGTCTACAAGGGTAAAACCATAACCTTTCTCGTGGGAGCAGGCGCCGGCGCGAGCTATGATTTCTATGCTCGCGCATTGGCTGCGCATATGGGCAAGCACATCCCTGGCTCGCCGAAAATCGTTGTCAAAACGACCGGGGGCCAATCGGGTGGCCGGGATGTAGCCGAAGCGATCAGCAATTCCATCGCGCCGGATGGGATGACCATCGCCATGACGCAGCAAACGATTGTGCTGCATCAGGTGCTCGAACCAAAATTCGCCCGGTATGATGCGCGTAAATGGTATTGGCTCGGTAATATGGCGCCGATCCGCAACATGTTGCTCGTGTGGCACACCGCCAAGGCGCAATCGGTCGAACAGGCCAAATCAAACGAAGTCGCCATCGGCGCGACCAGCACGTCGTCGCCCACCTATATCGTACCGAACATTCTCAATCGCTTTGTTGGCACAAAGTTCAAGATCATCACCGGCTATAAAGGCGTCGCCGATCTCGACCTTGCCATGCGCCGCGGCGAGATAGAGGGGCGTGGCGCGTCCTGGCTCAGCGCACAATTGGCATTGGCGACGGAGGTTCAGGAAAAGAAAGTGCGCGCCATCGTGATGGCCTCGCGGACCCGCGATCCCGCAGCGCCAGATGTGCCCACATTGAGCGAGGTGATGCCCGATGAAAAAGGCCGCATGGTCGCCAATTTTCTCGCAGCCGAATCTGACTACGGCCGCAGCGTCTTCATTTTCGCCAGTGTGCCGGACGACCGCGCCAGAGCCCTTCGCGCGGCATTTGAAGCGACCATGAAGGACAAGGAATTCCTGGAAATGGCCGCGAAACTGAAACTCGACATCGAGCCAACAAGCGGTGATTCACTGGCTGCACTGACGAACGATGTCGTGGGCGCGCCGCAGGACATAATCGATCTGGCAAAGTAGAACTAAAAACCGGGAGGACAGCATGAAAGAGAACGTCACATTCATGTCGCAGGGACTGAAGCTCACAGGCTTCATACAGATCCCCGACAACCACAAGCCCGGCGAGCGCCGCCCGGCAGTCTGTGTGCTGCATGGGTTTGGCAGCAACAAGGGTTCGGGCAATGTCTCGACTCCCTGCGATATGCTGACAGGCATGGGTTATGTCACTCTAGGTTTTGACATGCGCGGCTGTGGCGACAGCGAAGGCGAAAAGGGTCGCGTCATCTGTCTCGACCAGGTCGAGGACACAAAGAGCGCGGTGACGTTCATGCAATCGCGGCCGGAGGTTGATCCCGACCGTATCGGTCTTCTCGGTTCAAGCTTTGGCGCGGCGGTTTCAGTCTATACCTGCGGCGTCGACAAGCGCGTGGCGATGGCGATTTCATCGGGCGGCTGGGGTGATGGCGAACGCAAGTTCAAGGGGCAGCATCCCGGCCCCGAGGCGTGGAAGAAATTCACGGACATGCTGGCCGAGGGCAAGCGCGTGCGTGAGACAATGGGCAAATCGTTGATGGTGCCGCGGTACGACATCGTGCCGATTCCGCCGGAACTGCGGGGGCATGTGACATCGGGTTCCCACCAGATGTTCCCGGCTGAGACGGCACAGAGCATGTTCGATTTCCGCGCAGATGACGTCGTCGGCCAAATTGCGCCGCGCCCGCTGCTGCTCTTGCACTCCTCCGTGGATACGGTGACGCCAACCGAACAATCCGTCGAATTGTTCAAACACGCCAATCAACCGGCTGATCTGCACCTCTTTGCCGAGACAGATCACTTCATGTTCAATGAAAAGAACACGCGCGTGCATAGCGTATTGGTGGATTGGCTCGCGCGCTATTTCCCGGCGGTTGTCAAGTCGTAAATCAAGACATCATCCCGGACGGCCCACGCGGTCCGGGATGACTATCGTCTAGAGAATGAAGCTCACGCTTCCAAGCCTGCCCAGCTCATGGGCATGCAGCAGCACCCGACGCTCTTTGATCAGGAACGATGCGCCAGTTTTGCGCAGCTTGTATTGATAGGTTCCCACGAACGAGAATTCACGCTGATAGCGGCGATAGCGGTAGCAGACAAAATTTGCGCTCGCGTGCACGATATCGCCTTCGACGCCGGTGATCCGCACATTGGTGATCAAACGGCAGGTCCGTGACTTTGGATATTCGGCGTGGCAATTGGGATCATTGATGCGGATGACGCGCTGGCGGATGCGTTCGCGATCATCCGATATGATATACAGGGTATCGCGAAAATCGCCGTCGAGCACATCGTTTGGCGGCACAAAATAAGTGGCGTCATCGGCGAGCAGCTTCTCCCATTCGGCCAGCTTCCACTCATCGAGCAATGCCGCTTCAAGATAGAAGAAGTCTTCGACTTCGGCGCGCGTGGCTGTCACGTTGGCAAGGGTTTGTGCGTGAGCGCTCATTTGCCTTCTCCCGCAGCGCCATTGGTCTCAGTCATCATCTTGTTCCAGTGTCGCCAGAATGTGCGCAGATGATGTTCGTCCGAATTCAGCTGTTCGTTTTCACGGCCCATGCCGCGCGACATTTCCGACCAGCGGTCGTCTTCCCAATTGGCCAGTCCTTGTTGCACCAGTTCTAGTGCTTCAACGTCATCGGGCGTTGCAAAACCGCCTGGGCCATAAAAGGTGAGGAAGGCGTCGAGGCGGCGGGCGCGTGCGGGTTCGCTTTCCTCAGCGGTGCCAAGCGCCCATGCAGTGACCTGCATTTTATCGACGCCATCAGGGTAGAAGGTGCGGATCGTTACCGATGAGCCGTCATTGATCACGAGATTGGGGAAGATCACCAGATTGCGGTTTGTGTCACATACGCGCTTGGCCCGTTCCGGCCCAAGACGTTGCACAAGTTCTTCACGAATAGCGGCCATTTCCGGCTTGGCGTCTTCGCCGTAGATCGGAATCCATGCCGCCACCGGGCGGCCTCGGAAGTTGATGTTGTCGGTCGTGAAATGACCATTGCCTAGATCAATCGCAAGGCCTTTGGTGGGCAGCACAAGCGTGGCGTCTTTTGGCGGTTCCACCTTTACGCCAGAGTTGGCCATATAATTCAGCCATGTCGAATGCGTGGACGGCAGGTGATAATCGTCCACCGAGTTTTCGACCATCAGCTTCCAGTTCGCGTTGACATCATATTCTTGCGTACCGGAGATGACCTGCATCTGGCCCGAGGGGGATTGATCGACAATGAGGTCGATATATCCCTTGGCCTCGCCGAGATAATCGTGAAGATTCTGCGCCTCTGGATCAAGGTTCATGAACCAGAAGTCCTTATAGGCCTCAAACCGGGCCGGGGTCTTCATGCCAAGGCCGCTTGTATCGAAGGCTTCCGTATAGGCTTCATCGCCGGGCACGCGCGCAAGCTCGCCGGTGTTGTTGTAAATCCAGCCGTGATAGACGCAGTTGAAACGGCGGCGATTGCCGTTGCGCTCTGTGCAGATAAGCGCGCCGCGATGGCGGCAGGTGTTGAGGAAGCAGCGCACCTCGCCCTTGGCGTCACGCGCAAAAATCACGGGTCGTCCGGCCACGCGGCGCGTGTGGAAGTCACCCGGCTTTTTAAGCTCGGAGGCATGGCCCACGTAAATCCAGCATTTTGCGAAGACATTCTTCATCTCGTGGCGCAACACATCCTGCGAGACAAGCGCCTCGCGGTCGAGAAGGAACGTGCCTTTCTTCAGGTCGTCGATGACGAAGGAACGCCCGTTCGCCGCGCCATTGGTCTGGCTCATCGCTGACATCTTGATACCCCTTGTTGCTGTCTTTCCTTAGCCCGCTTTGCCCTCCCGGCAAAATCCGGCATGCTGCCGCAGGCCAAGTGCGTCTAGCTCCAGATGGCGTCTTTTGCCGGGATCGCCCCGGCTCCAAGAAGCTTTCCAGGGCGCATTTGCGGCCAGCCCCGGTTCACATGGTGAAATCTGCCATGCTATAGATGGTTGAAATCTGGCGATGCGGGACGAGCGCAATCCGACCGGAATAATGAGGAGGAAACCATGGCCAAGGACGCCCGCGTCAACGAAGACCTCGCCCAGAAATTCGCCAGTGAGAAAGAGACGCCTTACCTGGCCTGGGTGCGTGAGCAGGGGCTTGATATCATCCCCGCCAATTATGTGCCTGATTTGCGGACGGTCGAACTCAAGCCCTGGGCGGCTCGCAATGCGAAGGGCGTGATGATCAATCACGACGCCTCCCGCGTCTCCAATGATTGCTACGTGCTGGAAATCGCGCCCGGCGGCAAGACCGCGCCGCATCGCCAGCTGTTCGAGGAAATGGTGCTTATACTCTCGGGCCGCGGCTCAACCACGATCTGGAATGATGCGGGCAAGCGCATGACGTTCGAGTGGAAGCAAGGCGCGATTTTCGCCATTCCCCTGAACTGTCATCACCAGCATTTCAACGGTTCGGGACAAGAGGCGGCGCGCTATGTCGGCGTCACCTTCTGCCCCTGGGTGCTGAACCTCTATGGCGATCCAGACTTTGTGTTCAACCACAAGCGCGACTTCCCCGGACGCTTCAATGGCGAGCCGGATTACTTTTCGGCCAAGGGCGAGCAGGTCGGCTTCCTGCTCAAGACGAATTTCGTGCCGGACGCCGTCAACCTGCCGCTGATCTCCGCCAAGGAGCGCGGCGCTGGCGGAGGACATATCCGCTTCAACATGGCCAAGGGATCCATGGCGAGCCACATCTCACAATTTCCTGTCGGTACATACAAGAAGGCGCATGCACATGGGCCAGGCGCACATGTGATCATTCTCTCGGGCGAAGGCTATTCGCTGATGTGGCAGGAGGGTGAGGAGCCCATACGCTACGACTGGAAGCCCGGTTCACTCATCGTGCCTCCGAACACGACCTATCATCAGCATTTCAATGGTGGCGCAACGGCAGCGCGCTATCTCGCCTTCAAGCACAATTCACCGAGGAATGCGCAGGGTGTTCCGACCTCGTGGATCAGCAAACGGGTCGGCGGCACACAAATCGACTATGCCGACGAGACCGACACTCTACGCAAGATGTTTGCCGAAGCGCTGGCCCGCCATTCCGTCATGCCGAACATGGACGATGTCTACGAAAGAGAGAAAGAGACCCTGCCGCCGCTGCCGGTCTGAGTGGTTTGTTACAAACACTGATGCCGGGGATTGGTGTAGCAATAGTCATCCCGGCCAAGCGAAGCGCGAGCCGGGACCGGCTGGTTATCTGCGCAAACTCCTCAACGGTCCCGGATAAAATGCTTTGCATTTATCCGGGATGACTTTTTGGCGCTGCGCTATTTCTTCACAGCATCGCCCGCGATGCCGCCACGCGCCACTGCATGACCGATGCCGAGCGGCTTGGCATCCAGCAGCACGATTGCGATCTTGCACGGCTTGTCGCTGCGGTTGACCCAGGAATGATTGGTGCCACGTTGAACCATGGTTTCACCCGCTTTCAGCTTCACGCTGGAATCGTCCATGTCCATGTCGATTTCACCTTCGATCACGACGATGAGGTCGATGGTTTCGGTGCGGTGCATGGCGCCGGGTGCGCCAGGATCGATCTGCATCACGATAAAGCGCGCGCCATTAACGGGCGGATAAGTGCCGAGGATACGCTTGCCCATATCCTCAAAATTGTCGCCCGCAGCCATGTCACAGGGCATGGAATCGGTGCACCAGATCAGTGTTGAGCCCGAGCCATCCCGGTTGGCCCGCACAGTCGGCGCGGGCGAATCGATCATGGCGTTTGCGATATCACCCTTGTGGCCGGTGACGACGCGGCGGATGGGGTCGGGCTTCCATGGTGTGCTCATGCTTTCCTCCTTAGATATTATCCCTGTTTTGAAAGGCTTTTGGGATCTATGCCGAGTTCGGCGCAAAGTTCGGCAGTGTGTTCCCCAACGACCGGGGGCGCCACGTTGACCGAACGGGCGCGGCCGCCATCAATGACAACGGGACATTCGATGGAGACGACCTCGCCCTCCCTGGGGTGAACCATGCGTTGCGCCGTCCCCAGCGCCAGCACCTGCGGATCATTCATGGCTTCGGCAATGTCATTGACGGGCGCATAGGGTACGTCGGCGCCCTGGAATCTGGCGATCCAGTGCGCCCGCGGCTGTTCCGCAAAACGCCTGGCCAGAATGACTTCCAGCGCAAAATAATTCTTGCCGCGTGTCACATGTTTCAGGAACCGCTCGTCGGTAATGAGCTCTGTCAGGCCGATCGCGTTGACCAGTTCCTGCCAAAATTTCTCGCCTGTCGACATATGGAAGGCCAGCATCTTGCCGTCTGCACATTTAAAGACGAACGACTGCGACCGCGCCACGCGCGAGCGGCGTCCGCCCTGATGGCCGTCGCGGGTGTAATTGGTGAAAATATCGGGCATGAACGCCATCGACGATTCCAGCATATTCACTTCGAGACGACGGCCCTTGCCCGTACGCATGCGCTCGATGATGGCCCCCATGACGCCATAGGCTGCGTACATTCCCGTCACATTATCGGAAATCGTCGGCCCGAAAGCTTCGGGTTTGTCGGGATCAACCATCAATCCGGCGATCCCGCTGAGCGCCTGTCCGACAGTGTCAAACGCCGCGCGTGCCTGATAGGGCCCTTTTGATCCAAACCCGGTAATCGAACAATGGATGAGGCGCGGATTGCGTTTTTTCAGCACGTCTGGATCAAGCCCCAGCTTGATGAGCACCGGCGTTCTGTAATTGTCGATCACGACGTCGGCCGTATCGATCAACCTGAGTTGCGCCTCACGGCCTGCCTCAGTGGTCGTATCCAATACTATCGACCGCTTGTTGCGATTGTAGGCGATGAATGTCGCGCTATATTGAGTGCCGTCGCTCCGGCGGAAGGGATCTCCTTCCGGGCGTTCCACCTTGATCACATCGGCGCCAAGGTCGCCGAGCATCATGGCGGCCAGCGGCGCTGTGATGAAGGAGCCCAGGTCGATGACGCGTATGCCTTCGAGCATCATGAAGGTTTCTCTCCCAGTGTGGTCCGGCTTGACGCACTGCCCCTGTATCCCCCAATGCCCCGCCGCGCACAAGAGGCCGCGATTGCGGTACGGTCGTCCAATCTGTAAGCTGGCCAAAACCACCGGGAGAACGCCATGCGCGTGATGAGTTTTCATCTGATGCCTTATGCGGACCTGGATCCAGAGGTGAAGGACAAGTACAAATCCGCCTGGGTCCATGTCCCCAACACGTATTTCGATCCGCAAAAGGGCCATATCCTCTACAATCGCTATCTCGACGAACTTGAACTTGCGGCGGAACTCGGGTTCGACGGCGTGTGCATCAACGAGCATCACCAGACCGCCTATGGGCTCATGCCTTCGCCGGTGGTGACAGCTTCCGCCCTGTCGCGGCGGATCAAGAAAGCGCGTATCGCCATACTGGGCAATGCATTCTGCCTGCGCGACAACCCGCTGACGCTCGCCGAAGAACACGCGATGATCGACGTGATCACGGGCGGCCGCCTCATCTCCGGCTTCGTGCGGGGTGTCGGCTCGGAATATTTTTCGTTCGGCTCAAACCCGGTTTACTCACTGGAACGGCACAAGGAAGCCAACGAACTGATCGTGCGCGCCTGGACCGAGCCGGGGCCATTTGCCTTCGAGGGCAAGCATTATCATTTCGAATATGTGAACCTCTGGCCGCGTCCGTTCCAGCAGCCGCATCCGCCGATCTGGTGCCCATCAAGCGGCAGCTATGAAACAATCGACTGGGCGTGCGATCCCAAGAACAAATATGTTTACGTGCAGACTTACAGTCCGCGTGAATCTGTGGCGCGCTATCTCGATCTGTATCGCGAAACAGCACAGACCAAATACGGTTAT
>CAMDKB010000160.1 GCA_945901195.1 Rhizobium sp. Q54 | reverse complement strand
GATCGCGAATACGCGGCAGGCCCTTGGCCAGATCGATCCGCGCGTCTGTTTCCGTATAGGGACCGGAGGGATCATAAACCCGCAGCGTCGGCTCATCCTTGTCGCTGAGGAGAATCTCGCGAAACGGCACGAGAACTTCTGGATGGCTTTTGGGCGCCGCATAGACTTTGCGCGAGCCGGGCAATGGCCCGGTTGTAACGGTTTCAGGAACCAGCGAGCCGGGTTTGTGTTGGATATTCATGACTACCTCCGCACACGCGTCTTGGGCGCGCTGCAATGCCTCACCAAGTCTGGTCATTCATTGGAGGATGTGCCCGGACAGAACGCGAATAGTTCGCAAGCCGTCTGGCTGCGCCGTCCCTCCGCTGGTTTTAACCAGATCAGGTTCTAAGGGTCTGTTCTCAGCCCCCGGACCATCCGGAGGCACCCCTGGCTGGCAATCACGTTAGGCCGAAACGGCCAGGGCGGCAAGCCGTTCTAAGCTCTGGTTTATTCACAACTCTTGCAACGCTCAATTATTGAACTTCCAGTTTGCCGTCCTTGATCAGCTTTCGCCACTTCTCGATCTGTTGATCCTGAAATGGCTCGACCTGATCCAGGGGCAGATAAAACGGCTCGGAACTGGACTCGAGTATAACCTTGCTCACTTCGGGCATGGCGATGACCTGCCCGGCCCATCGGTTCAATTGCGATACAATTGCCGTGGGGGTGAGCTTGGGCGCAGCCAGCCCAATCCATCCGCTCATTTCGTAATCCGGCAAGCCCGCTTCTGCCATTGTGGGAATATCAGGCCCGTTGGTCATGCGATCCTTCAGCGTGACCGCAAGCGATTTGACTCTTCCCGCCTGGGATTGCGCCACAGCAAAGGCTGCGTCCACAAACGTGTAGTCGACCTGTTGACCTGCAAGATCACGAACGGCGTCACCCGTAGTCTTGTAATTGACCTGTTGCGTATTCAGGCCCGCGCTTAATTTGTAGAGTTCCGCGCAGGCCATGAAACTTGTAGCAGAAGAGCCATACATCCCCCCGCCCTTCGCCTTCAATTGTGCCGTCAACTCGCCAATGGATTTGGCCGGATTATCCTTGTTCACCACAAGAACAAAACCATAGCGCGTGAAGACAGACACAAGCGTCAGATCCCGCTTGGGATCATAGGGCGTATTCTTGTACAGTAGGTGGTTGGAAGAAAATGCGGAGCTTGGCGACCACAGCAAGGTATAGCCGTCGGCCTGCGCTTTCACCACTTCATTGGCTGCAATATTGCCGTTGGCTCCGGGCTTGTTGACAACAATGAACGATTGCAATGTCAGCGTCTCCATCTTCGCTGCGAACAACCGCGCCGTGATATCCGCACCACCGCCTGCACCATAGCCCAGCATGATGCGGACAGTCTGTGTGGGATAGGTCTGCGCAACCTGCGCCTGCGCGCCGATTGTTGCCGCAACGGTAAGGCAACTTGCAAAAAGACCCGATGCAAGAAAGTGGCGATACATGTTTGTGCCCTCAAACGCTCCGCTGTTGAGCCAGATATATCCACGGTCGCGCTGCGCGATCGCGATCCACGAATGCCGCAATTTCGGTGTTGCGGCTCAGGGTCATGTCGATATCGTCGACGCCGCTCATCAGCGCCGCACGGCGGAATTCCGGCAGGTCGAATTTGATAGCCCTGCCGGACGGTAAAACAATCGAACGCTCCGCCACGCTAACTGTGAAATCGTGTTCGCTGCCCCCCGTAGCGGCTTCCTGCATGAGGTCGTTGAGCGTGTTTGTCGGAAGAATCACGGGCAGAATGCCGTTCTTGAAACAACTGTCGTAAAAAATGCCGCCATAGCTTTGGGCGATGATGCATCTTATGCCGAAATCAGCTAGCAGCCAGACAGCCTGTTCGCGCGAACTGCCGCAACCGAAATTGCGACCGGACAATAAGATCCTGGCCGCGCGAAAGCCTGGCTGGTTCAGCACGAATGAAGGATTTTCTGCGCCGCTGGCATCGTAACGCAGGGGCGCGAATAACGCTGCCGCTTCGAACTCCCGCTCTGATATCTTCGTATTTGAAAGGTGCGCGCGCGGCCGAGTCGGTGCAATCATATCCGTATTGATGTCATCCAGCGGCAGCGGCGCTGCAGGGCCGCGTATTTCAAGCAAAGGTTCCATGAGCCTCAATTCCAAATTCGCGAACGTCTGCGATATGCCCCGCGATAGCCGCAGCAGCTGCCATGGCAGGACTTGCCAGATGGGTGCGGCTGCCTGGACCCTGGCGTCCGACAAAATTTCTGTTTGTGGTGGAAACAGCGCGCTTTCCCGACGGAATTTTCTCACGCGACAAGTCGCCCATGCCCCCGCACATGGAGCAGCCGGCATTGCGCCATTGAAACCCGGCTTCAAGAAATATCCGGTCCAGTCCTTCCTTTTCGGCTTGTTCCTTCACGTTGAAGGATCCGGGCACGACCCATGCTGCCACATGTGCAGCAACCCGCCGTCCCCTGGCGACAGCTGCAGCCAGACGCAAATCCGAGATGCGCGCATTGGTGCACGAACCGATGAAAACATGGTCGATGGATGTCCCGGCCAACGGTTTGCCCGCAGCAAGGCCGGTGTATTCAAGTGCGGCCATCATGGCTTTTCGCTTGAAGGCATCTGGTTCGCCATCCGGATCGGGGATGTTTTCATCGATGCCAATCACCTGGTCAGGGCTGGTGCCCCAACTGATCTGCGGCGCAATTTGATCGATTGAAAACCGCAGCGTCTTTTCGAAGATAGCATCCGCATCGCCGGCAAGATGCCGCCATGATGCCACAGCGCTCTCCCACAAGGCTCCCGCTGGCGCATAGGGACGTCCCCTCAGATATTCAAACGTCACCTCGTCAGGTGCGATCAATCCATAGCGCGCACCCATTTCGGTCGCCATGTTACAGATCGTGAAACGCCCTTCCATCGGCATCGAACGGATCGCCGATCCTGCAAACTCCACCCCGAGCCCACGCGCGCCCGAAGCCCCGGTTTGCCTGATGATATGGAGTATCACGTCTTTTGCCGTGATAGCGCCGCCCATACGCCCCTCGATTTCGATCAGCATATTCCCGGCGCGCTTTTGAATACTGGTCTGTGTCGCCAGAATATGCAGCAATTCACTCTGGCCGACGCCCCAGCCCATCACGCCGAGTGCGCCAACTGTACAGGTATGGCTGTCGCCGCAGGCAAGCGTCGCCCCCGGCAACGCGATCCCCTGTTCGGGCGCGACAACGTGGACAACGCCAGATCCCGGCTGCCCCGGGTCAAAGAATTTGAAACCGAGCGCTTTGGAACTTTCCCTGAGATTTTCCAGATAGGGATTTGAATATTCGCTCCAGGATATGCCGGGGGTCGTGGGAATGGCATGGTCAGCGGTAGCGAAAGTCAGCTCAGGATTTTTCAGCGCCAAACCGCGATTTCTGAGCCCCGCAAAACTGCGCCCGCCCATATCATGGACAACATGCCGGTCGACGTGCAGCAAAAAATAATCATCGCCCATGTCGGCAATGACATGATCATCCCAGATCTTCTGGAACAGCGTACGGGGGCGGCGCTCGGCAGCAGCGGGCATAAACGTCTTCGTCCTCTAGTCCGGCGCCAAGGGCGCATCCTGCCCATATCAGCCCGCCCCGGCGATTGCGTCAATCCACGGGCAAAACCCGCCAATGGCGTGGCCCGTCCGGTAAAATGCAATGCGCAGATGACGCGCCCGCCCCGGCGCATTACATAGCTCTTGATCCCAAGAGTCTCCTATGAGCCCGACCAGCAGCCGTCCACCACACAATACCAGCCCGAACCGGGAGCAGCCGCTCCCGCGCGATACGGGCGCGCCGAGTGACGATCTGCCCCAAAATGATCTGCCTCAAGACGATCTGTCTGAAGATGAGCAGGCCCAGGATTCAATCGAGGACGACAACGAAGAAGCCTCGCTGCCCCTGCCCTTGCCAGAAACAGAAGAGGCCACAGCAGATTCCGTCGCGCGCGGTGTCGAGGTCATCAAGGCGCACGAAAGGCATGCCCCTCTGGGGCCGGGCGTCTACCGCATGATTTCTGGCGAAGGCGAGGTGCTCTATGTGGGCAAGGCCCGCAGCATCAAGAAGCGGATTGGCAGCTATGCCCGCGGTCAAGGCCATTCCAATCGCATCGCGCGCATGATTTCCTTGACAGCGTCGATGGTGTTCGTCTCCACCCAGACGGAAACCGAAGCGCTGTTGCTGGAAGCCAATCTGATCAAACAACTCAAGCCACGCTATAACGTGTTGCTGCGCGACGACAAGAGCTTCCCTTATATTCTTCTCACCGGTGATCACGCGGCCCCGCAGATTACCAAGCATCGTGGCGCACGCGGCAGAAAGGGCGATTTTTTCGGACCCTTCGCAAATGTCTGGGCGGTAACGCGAACGATCAAATCACTGCAGCGTGCGTTTCTTTTGCGCTCCTGTTCGGATTCCTATTTTGAAAACCGCACGCGCCCTTGTCTGCTCTGGCAGATCAAACGCTGTGCTGGTCCTTGCACAAACGAAATTCCGCTCGACCAATATGCGGAGCTGGTGCAGGAAGCGCGCGATTTTTTGTCGGGCAAAAGCCGCAAGGTGCGTGAAACGCTGGCGCAGGAGATGACTGAGGCCGCCGAGGCGCTGGAATTTGAAAAGGCCGCCCGCTTGCGCGATCGAATTTCCGCACTGTCGAGCATTCAGGGTACGCAGGATATCAATCCCCGTACGGTCGAAGAAGCCGACGTTTTTGCCATCACCGAACAGGCAGGCCAGTTTGCCATTGAGGTCTTCTTCTTCCGTAATTTCCAGAACTGGGGCAACCGCACGTATTTCCCGCGCGCTGATCGCAGCCTGACTTTGAGTGAAGTGCTGGACGCCTTCCTCGCGCAATTCTATGCGGACAAGCCCGCAGCGCGTGTCGTGCTGTTGTCCGAAGAGATTGAAAGCCGCGAGATACTGGCCGAAGCGCTCAGCGCTCGAGCAGGCCGCAAGGTTGAAGTCGCGACCCCACAACGCGGCGAACGGCGCGAACTGGTGGATCACGCCGCCCGTAACGTAAAGGAAATCCTGGGTCGCAAGCTGGCCGATAGCGCAGCGCAGGAGCGGCTACTGGAATCCCTCGCAAAAGCCTTCGGTATCGACAAGAAAATCCGCAGGGTCGAGGTTTATGACAACTCCCATATCATGGGGACAAATGCAGTCGGCGGCATGGTTGTGGCGGGCGTCGGCGGCTTTATGAAAACGCATTACCGCACATTCAACATCAAGAATGAAGAACTCGTGCCCGGCGACGACTACGGCATGATGCGCGAAGTGCTGACACGAAGATTTGCACGCCTGCTGAAAGATGAAGGCAAGCAAATTCATGTACCCGAAGCCGAGCAAGCAGATATATCGACTTTGAACGCAGCCCGGACTGATGAAGTCGATGCGCCGGTCGAGGAAGCCGAAGCAGATCCGGTATCCTTCCCCTCCCGCCCGGATCTCATCCTCATCGACGGCGGCATCGGCCAGTTTGAAGCAGCGCGAACCGTAATTGCCGAACTCGGCGTGAAAGATGTAGCGGTTGCATCCATCGCTAAAGGTCCGGATCGCAACGCAGGCCGGGAAACATTTTTTGTCGAGGGACGAGAGCCCTTCAAGCTGGAGCCGCGCGACCCCGCGCTTTATTTTGTGCAACGCCTGCGCGACGAAGCGCACCGATTTGCCATCGGCACACATCGCGCCAAGCGAAAAAAAGAATTCGTGAAAAATCCGCTCGACGAAATTTCCGGAATCGGTCCCTTACGCAAGCGCGCGCTGCTTAACGCTTTTGGAACAGCCAAGGCCATATCCCGCGCGGCTCTCTCTGATCTTGAAAAAGTGCCGGGGATAAACGCTGCGACGGCAAAGCTGGTGTATGATTTTTTCCACGAGCAGCGGTGACGGCATCTGCCGCCACTGCTGTTTTCGAATTTCAACTATGTTTTTCACCGACAAAGTCGAGCAATTCCTTGCGCGTCGTATCATGTCCAAATCAGCCGAGGATCGGTGCGAGACAGAGGAACGAGATTAAGATTGCGCTTCCGGTTTTAGTCCGGCGCCCTTCGCAAAAATATGTGAAATCCAGCCCGCTACTTCGAGCGGAAGTTCCAGTGTGGGCATGAGAATGTTGCCCACCGCCCCAACGCTTTTCGAACGCCACTGAAATAATAGGACTTTAATTCTGTCATTGCTTGACCTCGCCTTGTTTTGAATCTAGCTTCCGAGCCAGTTTCCGCCTGCCGCCGGGAGGGTTACGGGTTTCCGTATGACGCCGTGGAAATTTGGGAGAACAGCCATGAAATTGAAAACGCTTGCCGTGCCCGCCCTTCTTGCTCTTGCTGCGGCGATACCCGCTGCACACGCACAAGACAAGAAAGTCGTTCTCAAATTGAGCTACTGGGTGCCGCCAACACATGCTCTGACGCCTGGTTACAAAGAATGGGATGAGCAACTCCGCAAGGCGACAGACGGCACATTGTCCATTCAACTATTTCCCTCAAGCCAGCTGGGCTCTGGTCCCGATCACTACGACATGGTCAAAGGCGGAGTTGCCGACATCGGCCTGATCAATCCTGGATATACCCCCGGTCGTTTCCCGGTTATTTCGGTTTCGGATCTGCCGTTTCAAACCAAGGACAGCAACGCCACCGCGTCGGCGCTGACAAAATTTTACAAGAAATATGCTGCCAAGGAGATGGCGGATGTCATGACCTGCCATGCATTCACGCATGAGCCGGGAACCTTTCACATGACAAAGAAGGAAGTCCGCCGCCCTGAAGATATTCGCGGCCTCAAGATTCGCGCAGGCAACGCCACCATTGCCGAATACATCAGTTCGCTCGGCGGCTCTGCGGTTCAGGTGCCGATCATGGAGGCGTTTGAAACGCTTAATCGCGGTATTACCGAAGGCATCACCATCCCGTGGGGCGGCCTGGTGACCATGAACTTTGGCAAGGTCGTAAAAGTACACACCGCAATCCCGCTCTACGTTTCAACGTTCACGCACAATATCAACAAGCGGACTTACGAGAGCCTTTCGCCCACGCAAAAGAAGGCGCTCGATGAAACCTGCACACCGGAATGGTCTGCCAAAATTTATCGCTTCTGGGGCAAGGAAGAGCGGGATTTCGAAGTCAAGATCATCGCGAATCCGGAACCTGGCCGCATCATCGTGAAGCCTTCGGCCGATGACGTTGCAGCCTGGCGCAAATCTGCTGATCCGGTGATCGCATCCTGGAAGGCTGCCGTGACCAAGGCCGGCTATAATGCTGATGAAGTCTACAAGGACTTTGTCGATCACATGCGCGAAGGCGGCGCACTTTATCAATAAGGTCTTCAGCCCCGCCGCCCACAAACGGCGGGGCTCCAATTATTCTTGGCGCGACACATTTCCGGGGGGAACGCACAGCAATGAACAAAATCGTCGAAATCATCGACAAGATTGCCGGCTATGCCATCGGCTTTCTTGCTCTCATCACATTTAGTGAAGCATTACTTCGCTATTTCTTTTCCAAGAGCATTCCGGACGGATTTGTCCTGGGCCAGATGATGCAGGGCATCGCCATCTGCTGGGGCATCGCCACCGCCAATTACGCCGACCGCCACATCACGGTGGATATAATCTGGGAATTCCTCGGCCCCCGCGCCCAATGGGTGATGGACAGCGTCGCCCACACCATCCACCTCTGCTTCATGGCCCTGTTCGGTTATGCCAGCAGCTACAAGGTGTTCGATATCCTCAAGGCAGGCGAAATTTCCAGCGATCTGCGTATCCCCTTGTGGACCGGCTATTCGCTCGCAGCCATTGGTGTTGTTGCCGCATTGCTGATGGCTACCATTCGCTGGGCGCAGATCGTATTTGGCGCAAGGCGGGAGGCCTGACATGGACGAACAGACAATCGTCGCCATAGTCGGCTGTTCCGCCGTCATCGGATTGATGCTCATACGTGTACCCATCGCTGTCAGTATGGGCATTGTTGGCGTGGTGGGCTTTGCTTATATGGTCAGCTGGGGCCCCGCGATCCGCCTGCTGGTCGACTCGCCGTTCCGCACTGTCACGAATTTCAACTTCAGTGTAATACCCATGTTCGTACTGATGGGGACTCTCGTCAGCGTGACAGGCATGAGCCGGGAATTGTTCCGCGCCGCTGCGGCATGGCTCGGCCATCTGCCCGGCGGGCTGGCCATTGCAACAATCTTTGCCTGCGGCGGCTTTGCAGCGATCAACGGTTCATCCTTGGCGACAGCCGCCACAATGACCCAGGTCGCCCTGCCGGAAATGCGCCGCGCCGGATATTCACCTGGATTGTCAGCAGGGGTGATTGCCACAGCCGGAACGCTTGGCATCATGATTCCGCCATCGGTGATGTTCATTCTTTACGCCATTCTCACTGACACTGATGTGATCAAGCTTTTCATGGCAGGCGTTGTGCCCGGCCTGCTCGGCATCGCGCTTTATTCAGCGGGTGTCTTTGTTGTTTATTGGTTCAAGCCTGAATGGATGCCGCGTGCAAAGCCCGCCGACTGGAATGAGCGCTGGACCAGCCTGCGCGACGTCTGGGCGGTCCTGCTTTTATTCGGCACTGTCATTGGCGGAATGTATGGCGGGTTTGTTACGGCAACTGAAGCTGCCGGCCTTGGCGTGCTTGGCGCTTTCGCCATCGGTGTGGCGCGAGGCCGTTTGAAATGGGCTCAGATGGTCGAGGCCATGGTGGAATCGCTGCGCACATCCGCAGCGATCTTCTTCATCATCATCGGCGCATTTCTGTTCCAGTATTTTCTGGCGGTAACGCAAACCTCGCAACAGCTGGCCGAATGGGTTGGCAACCTTCCGCTGCCGCCTATCGGCATCATCGTCGCGATCATGGCTTTCTACATCATCACCGGGATGTTTGTTGATGAACTGGCGATCATGCTGTTGACCGTGCCAATCCTTTACCCTGTGATCGTCAAGCTGGGTTTTGATCCGGTCTGGTTCGGTGTGCTGGTTGTGACTACGGTGGAAATTGGCCTTTACGCACCGCCCATTGGCATGATCTGCTTTGTGATGAACAAGTTGGTGCCGGATATCGGCCTCGTCAACATCTACAAGGGCGCACTGCCGTTCCTTGTGTCGGATCTGATCCGCCTTGGGCTCATCATCGCCTTCCCGCAGATCGCACTCTGGTTCGCCAACACGATGAGCTAGTGCCCCGGGTCACTCGAACTGAGGGTACAACCTCTTCAGCTTAACGCGGGCGTTGGCAGTTGTGAATTGCCAATCTGCTTTGGCGTTGTGCTTGTTGCGCTTGTCTTGCCACGCGGCGACTTCGTTACTGAGCGTTTGCTTGTCG
>CAMDKB010000159.1 GCA_945901195.1 Rhizobium sp. Q54 | reverse complement strand
AAGGAAGACGGAAAAGATCCTGAGGGTTGGTTGATGCTGATCAACGCGTATAATGTGCAGAAGGAGCCAGACAAGGCGCGCGATGCGCTGAGCGAAGCACGCAAGGCTCTGGCCGGCGAGGAAGCCGCACTCGAGAAACTGAAGTTGTTGGCGCGCCAGCTGGGGCTGGAAGGATAGTCATGACCCGCAGGAGTCGCCGCCTCGTATTGATCTCAAGCGCACTGGTCGTGCTTGCGTTTGCCGCAGGGCTCGTGCTCTTTGCGCTGCGCGACACCATCGTTTTTTTCTATACGCCCTCTGACATTGAAACGAAGAACGTCGCGCCCGGCACAAGATTGCGGCTCGGCGGGCTGGTGAAAGAAGGCTCTGTTGTCAAAGCCGAGGGCAAGGCGATTACGTTTGCCGTGCGTGACGCGAATGGCGAGATCCGTGTGAGCTACACCGGGTTGCTTCCGGATCTTTTTCGTGAAGGGCAGGGCATCGTGACCGAAGGCGTGCTCGAAAGCCGGGGCCAGTTTCGTGCCGACAACGTGCTGGCCAAACATGATGAAACCTATATGCCGCGAGATCTGGCAGAGTCGTTGAAGAAACATGGCCTGTGGCAACACGGTCAGCCGGGCGCGCCCGGTGCCCAAAGCGGCGGGAAGTGATCTGGCATGATTGTTGAGACCGGACATTTCGCGCTCATTCTCGCCCTCGCGCTGGCGATCGTGCAAGCTGTCATCCCGCTTTGGGGGAGCCTTGCAAGAGACGCCACCTTGATGCGTGCTGCACCTTCAATTGCGCTGGCGCAATTCGTGATGGTCGCGATCGCTTATGGCGCCCTGACATGGGCCTATGTGTCCTCTGACTTTTCGCTCGTGAATGTCTTTGAAAATTCCCATTCATTGAAGCCGCTGATTTATAAAATCTCTGGTGTATGGGGAAACCACGAAGGCTCCATGTTGTTGTGGGTGCTGATCCTCGTGTTGTTCGGCGCGCTGGTCGCCCTCTCGGCGAGGAACATGCCGGATGATCTTTCAGCCAGCGTGCTCAGCGTTCAGGCCTGGATATCAGGCGCGTTCCTGCTCTTCATTCTGTTGACGTCAAATCCCTTTGCCCGTGTTGGCATGCCGCCAATTGAAGGCCGCGACCTCAATCCGATCCTGCAGGACCCCGGCCTCGCGATCCATCCGCCGATGCTGTATCTGGGCTATGTCGGCTACTCCATGACGTTCTCTTTCGCCGCCGCAGCGTTGATCAATGGCCGCATTGATGCGGTCTGGGCGCGATATGTGCGGCCCTGGGCGCTACTGGCCTGGCTGTTTCTCACCCTGGGCATCGCCATGGGTTCTTACTGGGCCTATTATACGCTTGGATGGGGCGGCTTCTGGTTCTGGGACCCTGTGGAGAATGCCTCGCTGATGCCATGGCTTGCTGGCACCGCGCTGTTACATTGCACGGCGGTGATGGAAAAGCGCGATGCGCTGAAAGTCTGGACAATCTTCCTCGCCATTCTGGCCTTTTCGCTCTCCCTGCTCGGTACATTTCTGGTGCGCTCGGGCGTGCTGACATCAGTGCATGCCTTTGCCACTGATCCGCAACGCGGCGTGGTCATACTGGGCATACTCACGTTCTTTATCGGCGGCTCGTTGACCTTGTTCGCACTGCGCGCGCCGATGCTGAAACAGGGTGGCCTGTTCGCGCCGGTGTCGCGCGAAGGGGCGTTGGTGTTGAACAACCTCTTGCTGACGACAGCTTGCGCCACCGTATTTGTCGGGACGCTCTATCCGCTGGCTCTGGAAGCGCTGACGGGCGCAAAAATTTCCGTGGGGCCGCCGTTTTTCAACTACACGTTCGTGCCGTTGTTTATTCCCATATTCTTCGCCATGCCCATTGGGCAGTTGCTGGCCTGGAAACGCGGTGATCTCCTGGGCGCCGCGCAGCGCCTGACACTCGTGGCATTGGCGGGCTTTGTGGCAGCGCTGATTTTCTACGCGATGCAAGGTGGCCCGGCGCTTTCGGCAGCTATGGGGGGACTGGCAATTTACGTGATCCTCGGATCCTTCTTTGATATAGTGACGCGTGTAGCCAGCGGCTCATCCGCTGGCGCAATGATGTCGCGCGCGATAGGCCTTCCAAGCTCGGCCTGGGGAACAACGCTGGCGCATGCGGGGGTTGGCGTCACTTTGCTGGGCCTTGCGGCTACCGGATGGGGCGTAGAGAAAATCGCCTCGATGCGCGCCGGCGACAGTGTCGATCTTGGCCAATGGCAGGTGACGCTGGATAAAGTTGCCCCACGCCCCGGCCCGAACTATCGCGAAACCGTAGCGCATATGACAATCCGCTCGGGTGGCGCAATTGTTGCGCAGATCGAGCCCTCTCGCCGCTTCTTCAATTCGCGCCGCATGACGACCTCGCAGGCCGGATTGCTGAATGTCTCGTTGGGTCAGATCTATGTGGTGATTTCCGATCAGGAGACCGAGGGGCCGCTGGATACACGGCTTTACTGGAAGCCCTTCGTCAGCCTGATCTGGCTGGGCCCATTGATCATGGCCATAGGCGGGGCGTTGTCCTTGACCGACCGGCGCATGCGCCTTGGCATCGCGCAACGTGCAAAAAGGCGGCGCGGGCCGGAGCCGAAAACTGTGGCGGCGGAGTAGGCCATGCGCGCATTTTTCAAGCTTTTGCTCCTGGTTCTGGTTCTCGCGCCTTTTGCCGCGCGCGCCGTCGAACCCTCCGAAATCCTTCCCGACGCCAGACTGGAAGCCCGCGCCCGGGCGCTCTCCACAAACCTGCGCTGCCTCGTCTGCCAGAATCAGTCTATCGACGATTCCAACGCCCCGCTCGCCAAGGACCTGCGCGTCATTGTCCGCGAACGGCTGACAGCGGGCGATAGCGACGCGCAAGTGATGGACTATCTGGTTTCACGTTACGGCGACTTCATCCTGCTCAGCCCGCCGCTGAAAGCGGGGACGATCCTGCTATGGGCCTCGCCGTTCGGGGTGCTGCTGCTGGGATTGGGCTGGATCGCGTGGGCGGGGCGGAGGAGGCGGAACGGATCAGTGAAGGCAGAGCCACTGACACCCGTGGAGGCTGCCAAGCTGTCCTCAATCCTTGACCGCCAATAGTCTGGATTGCAGCGCTCAGGCACGCGCGATCTGGCAACTCTAAAACCTTACAAACATTTCATCCGCCCGCAATGCGCTGGTAAAAGCGCATCGCTTATATGTCTCTCCATGCCGGATCAACGGCACGTTATTTCTCAGGAGAGACTTGATGTCCCCCAATACGACTAACACTCGCCGCCCCTCCCGCGCCGTTCTTCTGGGCGCCGCTGCCTTGATCGCCGTTGGCGGTGCTTTTGGCGCGAGCAATGTTGTGCCGTTCTCCCCGGCCCGCGCGCAGAGCAATGCACAATCTCCAGCACTTGCCCCTGCAGTGATGATGCCCTCCTTTGCAGATGTGATTGAGCGCGTTCGCGGCGCTGTCGTATCCGTGAAAGTCACGGCCCAAACCATTGCGGACAACGGCGACGACGCACGTGAGGAATTCCGCCGCGGCATGCCCGGTGTCCCCAATGAACAGCTTGAACGCTTCTTCCGCCAGTTCCGCGGCGAAGGTGCGCCAGGCGCGCCCCGCTCACCCGGTGGCCCCCGTGGCGGACGTGGTGCGTCCTCTCAGGGCTCTGGCTTTATCATTTCCGCAGACGGCTATGTGGTCACCAACAACCATGTTGTGCGCAACGCAGCCGATGTGCAGCTGGTGCTCGACAACGGCAAGACTGTCTCCGCCAGTGTCGTCGGCTCGGACGAAAAAACCGACCTGGCCCTCCTGAAGATCAAGGAAGCCGGCACCTACAAATTCGTGAATTTCGCGGATACGCTTCCCCGCGTGGGCGATTGGGTCGTCGCGATTGGCAACCCCTTCGGCCTTGGCGGCACAGTGACGGCAGGCATCGTCTCGGCCCGTGGCCGTGATATCGGCGCTGGCCCCTATGACGATTTCCTGCAGATCGACGCGCCGGTGAACCGCGGCAATTCCGGCGGCCCGACATTCGACCTCTACGGAAATGTCGCCGGTGTGAACACCGCCATCTATTCCCCCTCAGGTGGCAGTGTCGGCATTGGCTTTGCCATTCCCGCAACTGTGGCCAAAAACGTCATCGCATCATTGCGTGAAAGCGGTGCGGTCAGTCGTGGTTACCTCGGTGTGCAAATTCAGCCTGTCACAAAAGAAGTCGCTGAATCTCTCAAGCTGCCGAACGAAAATGGCGCGCTGGTTGCTGAAGCGCAGCCAGGTACACCCGCGGCAAATGCCGGGCTGAAATCCGGCGACGTGATTGTTGCGGTGAACGGCGAACGGATTGCAAGCCCGCGCGAACTTTCTCGCAAGGTCGCCTCGCTTGGGCCGGCAAAAAAGGCCGACGTCACCTATAGCCGCGATGGCTCAGAAAAAACCGTTAGCGTTACACTCGCCACCCAGCCCAATGAGCGGCAGGCGGCAGTGCGCGAGCCCGGTCGTAGCAATCCGACGCCGCAACAGGAGAGTCAGGGTGAACGTTCCGCTCAGGGGGAAGTTTACGGAATGACCCTCGCGCCAGCAACCTCGGTCGCCGGTGGCGGCAAGGAAGGCGTCGTGGTTGCAGAAATCGCGCCTGATGGCACGGCGGCCCGCCAGGGAATTCGCTCCGGCGACATAATTCTCGAGGCCGCCGGCAAGAAGGTCGCGACCCCTGCTGACGTGAGCAATGCCATTGCTGAGGCCCGGCGCAACGGCAGCAAGGCCGTGATGTTGCGAATCAAGTCTGGCGAAGGCAGCCGCTTTGTAGCGCTGGTCACGCGCCCGTCCTGAACGCTGAATAGCCCCTCAGCGTGATGCTGTGCACCGGACTGCCCCCGTCCGGAGACAGCGTTAGCGGCAGACTGGCCCGCCGGTCTGCCGCTTTTTTGCGGAGATATGTTATATGTCGTCCATGCGCATTCTGATTGTTGAAGATGACACCGAAGCAGCAGGCTTTCTTGCCAAGGCGCTGCGCGAAGCAGGCCACGTCGCGGACCGCGCACCTGACGGGCTGGAGGGCTATGCGCTCGCACGTGACGTCGCCTACGACATCCTGATCGTCGACCGCATGCTGCCAAAGATGGATGGCTTGACGATGATCGGGGCGCTGCGCGAACAGGGCCTGCAGACGCCCGTGCTGATCCTCTCCGCACTGGGCCAGGTCGATGATCGTGTGAAGGGATTGCGCGCGGGCGGCGACGACTACCTCACCAAACCCTATGCCTTTTCCGAATTGCTGGCGCGTGTGGAAGTGCTCGCGCGCCGCAACAAGGGCGCGGCCAATGGTGAAAGCACTGTCCTGCATGTCGGCTCACTTGAACTCGACAGGCTCGGCCATAAACTCACACGCGATGGCAAGGAGATCCTGTTGCAGCCTCGCGAATACCGCCTGCTGGAATATCTCATGCAGCATGCTGGACAGGTTGTGACACGCACGATGCTTCTGGAAAACGTCTGGGATTATCATTTCGATCCGCAGACGAATGTGATTGATGTTCATATATCCAGACTGCGGTCCAAGATCGACAAGGATTACGACGTACAGATGCTGCATACTGTCAGGGGCGCAGGATATATGATCCGTGACGGCGCTCGGTAAACTCTTTCGCACGACAGTTTTCAAACTGTCGATCGTTTATCTGATCCTGTTCGCGATCAGCTCCGGGCTCGTCATGGGCTGGATGGCGTGGAGCATTCGCCGCCTCGTTGACGAACAGACTACAACCGCCATTGCAGCAGAAATCAACGGACTTGCTGAACAATATGCGCAAGGTGGAATTCGCCGCCTCGTGAATGTCATTGATTCGCGCACGCGAAGGCCCGGTGCCTCGCTTTATCTCCTTACCAATTTTCAGGGACTCCCTATCACAGGTAATGTCGCCGAATTGCCCGCAGGAACGCTCGAAAAAGAAGGCTTGATCGAAACAGCCTATCAGCGGCCAGACACCCAGGCCATGGACCGGCAATCCCTTGCGCGTGTGTTTCAGCTCCCCGGCGGATTTCGCCTGCTGGTGGGCCGCGATCTTGAAGAGCGCGAAACATTGGCGAGCATCATGGGGCGCGCGTTGAGCATTTCGCTGATCTGGCTGATAGCGATTGGAACGCTGGGCGGCCTGTTTGTTGCACGCCGCGTGCTGCGCCGGGTCGACGCCATGAATGCGTCCGCGTTGACGATCATGCAGGGCAACCTCAATGAGAGATTGCCCGTCGCCGGTTCCAACGATGAACTCGACCGGCTGGCTGAAAATCTCAACAAGATGCTCGAGCGAATAGCAGAGCTGATGGTCGGTATGAAACACGTCTCGGACAACATCGCTCACGATCTGCGCACACCGCTCACGCGTCTACGCGGCAAAGCTGAAGAAGCATTGCGTGGTGTGAAATCGCCCGATGCCTATCGTGCATCGCTCGAGCAAGTGATTGAAGAATCCGACCAGCTCATCCGTATCTTCAATTCCCTGTTGTTGATTGCCCGCGCCGAAGCGGGCGCCACCCACGAAGGCATGGATGATTTCGACATATCGCAGGTCGCCAGGGATGTCGGCGAACTCTATGAACCTACAGCAGATGAAGCGGGGTTGCGGCTTGTGGTGGACGCGCCGGTGAAGATCATCGTTCATGGCAACCGTGAATTGCTGGGACAGACGATTGCCAATCTCATCGATAACGCTCTCAAATACGGCGTGAAAAAAGACCCGTTGTTAAATGATCCAGGCAGCGTCATGCATGCGCAAAATAAAAATACTCGGGATTACGACATAAAGGTCGAAACAACGCTTGAGGGCGCTACAGCGAAAATCATTGTCAGTGATCACGGAACGGGTGTTCCCGCAGACGACCGCCAACGCGTTCTTGAAAGGTTTGTTCGCCTCGAAAGCTCCCGCACACAAAGCGGCTCTGGCCTCGGCTTGTCGCTTGCGTCTGCCGTCGCAAGGCTCCATTCTGGCGAACTGAAACTGGAAGACAACAATTCGGGTCTGCGTGTTGTGTTTTCAGTTCCCGGAAAGGCGTCAGACCCAACAATCCCATTGGAAACATGAAGCAGTCTTCAGACATTATTCCAAATGGCACGCTGGCTGAGCGTTTGAAACCGGCCATCCGGCCCCTCAAGCACCGTGTCAATCGCGAGACCCTGGCCGAAGCCATCCAGGGCTGTTCGCATCATCTGTCTAAAGACGCTTTTGCATACCTGGCTGCTGTCGTTGAGCACTCTCCCTACTTGCTGTCATTGATCCGTCAGGCGCCGCAGGAAGCGCTTGATTATTTCATTCGCCCGCCTGAACAGACATTGCAGCAGATACTCTCGGAAACAGCCACAGCCTGCGCCGCAACGCAGTCTGACACTGATGCCATGCAGATCTTGCGGCAGATGAAGCGCCGCGCGCACCTGCTGATAGCTCTGGCCGATATTGGTGGCGTCTGGGACGTCGTGCAGGTCACGCACGCAATTTCCGCAATGGCTGATCGCGCCGTATCGTCTGCACTCGCTTTCTTGTTGCGGCAGGCCGCAGCTCAAGGACGCATCCTTATTGATGATCCGGAAGTTCCGGAAAAGCATTCGGGGCTCGTGATCCTCGCATTGGGAAAACATGGTGCGCGCGAACTGAATTATTCAAGCGATGTCGATCTGGTCGTCCTCTATGATACCGTTTCGCCAGCGCTGAAGGAAGGGACCGAGCCTGCTGCGCTTTTTGTTCGTATCACGCGCGCGCTGGTGAAAGTTCTTCAGGAACGTACAGGCGATGGCTACGTTCTGCGTGTCGACCTGAGATTGCGGCCAGACCCCGGATCAACTTCAGTCGCCGTTTCTCTGCCCGCTGCGCACGATTATTACGAATATCTGGGCCAGAACTGGGAGAGAGCGGCTTTCATCAAGGCTCGCCCGGTAGCCGGCCAACTGACGCTTGGTGAGCAATTCATAAAGGATCTCGCTCCCTTCATCTGGCGGCGCTATTTCGATTACGCAGCCATTGCTGATATTCACGCGATGAAACGGCAAATTCATGCGGTACGAGGTCATTCGGAAATCGCGGTCGCCGGCCATGATGTCAAACTCGGCCGGGGAGGCATTCGCGAAGTAGAATTCTTCGTGCAGACCCAACAATTGGTATTTGGCGGACGCCGCCCCAATCTGCGCGGCGCACGCACACTCGACATGCTCACGGAATTGCGCAACGATAACTGGATCGATGACGCGTCTGTGAAAGACTTGACCGCCAGTTACTGCTTTTTGCGCACAATCGAACATCGTCTGCAAATGCAGAATGACGAACAAACGCAGCGACTGCCTGTTGACCCGGAAGCTCTTGAGCGTTTTTCCCGCTTCTGTGGCTTCACCGGCACTGCGGCTTTTTCAAAAGCCTTGATAAAAAATCTCAAGGCTGTCGAGCAGCATTATTCCCGTCTCTTCGAACACGCTGCCGGTCTTGATACATCGACGGGCAGTCTCGTTTTCACCGGTTCGGATGATGATCCAGAAACAGTCGAAACCCTGCGCAAGATGGGCTTTACAGATCCATCCCGCGCGATTGAGACCGTACGCGGCTGGCATTTTGGACGGCGACCTGCCGTGCAGAGTGCGCGTGCCCGCGAAGTGCTGACCGAACTGGTGCCGGCGCTCATGGAAGCTTTTGCCGGCAGCGGCGATCCCGACTCAGCTATTGCCGCCTTTGACATGGCGTTGACGCGCATGCCGGCGGCCATCGAATTGTTCTCGATTCTGAAATCCAATCAGGCCATGCGCGAATTGTTCGCTGACATACTCGGTGGTGCGCCGCGTCTGGCGGATGCGATTGCAAAGCGCCCTCATGTTCTGGATGCGGCCATCGATCCGGCAATATGGAAATCCACATTGAACGGCACTGTGGCGGCCCGCATGCAATTGCTACTCGATTCCACCCCGTCGACTGAAGATTTCCTTGATTCAACCAGAGATATTTATCAGGAAGAATCATTCCTGATTGGCGTGCGACTGTTGTCTGGCACGATCGACGCATATGCAGCCGGCCACGCCTATTCTGATCTGGCCACAACAATCATTCAGTCGTGCCTGATGATCGTACGACGGGATTTTGAGACGGACCATGGCACAATTGAAGGCGGTGTCTGTGCGGTCTTCGGGTTGGGAAAACTCGGCTCGCGCGAGATGACAGCGTCGTCAGATCTCGATCTGATCCTGCTCTACAATTTTGATGAACAGTATCCTGAATCGCGCGGTCGCAGGCCGCTTCATGCCGCCCAGTACTATGCGCGTATCGCTCAGCGTCTGATATCGGCGCTGACGGTTTCAACACGCCGCGGCGCATTATATGAAGTCGATATGCGCCTTCGCCCGTCAGGCAAACAAGGACCCGT
>CAMDKB010000158.1 GCA_945901195.1 Rhizobium sp. Q54 | reverse complement strand
GCTGAATCAGAACTCGGCGTTCTCGCTCATCAATGCCTCGACCGTCGAATACCCGACAAGCAAACGCTCAGTAACGAAGTCGCCGCGTGGCAAGACAAGCGCAACAAGCACAACGCCAAAGCAGATTGGCAATTCACAACTGCCAACGCACGCGTTAAGCTGAAGAGGTTGTACCCTCAGTTCGAGTGACCCGGGGCACTAGCCCCCTTCGGGCGGGCGGGTGACTTCACGCAATTTGTCCATGATTTCATCAGGGGCGGTGACGCTGGCTGCCACAAGCTTTCCCAATGCCGCGGCGTCGAGCGGCTCGACATCGATGGTGAGTTTCGCTGCTTCCGAAATGAACTCGGCATCTTTCATCAGCGCGTCAAACGCATGGCGCAATATAACGGCGCGTCCCGCGTCCATGCCCGGCGGCCCCATGACAGTCTGGCCGACGTCGGAGACGCTACCGAGCATGCCCAATACGCTACGCGCGACGTCATCGCCGGCCAGTTCCACCAGCGCGGGTACATCAGGCAAATGCTTGCTGCGTGTGCGTGAAATCGCATAAAGAAATTTCACCAGCCCGCCCTCGGTCCAGTCCTTGCGCGCGAGTATATCGGTAAGGCCCGTGGAGCCGACGCCGCCAAGTTCGCCTTTCTCCATCGCAAGAATCTGCTGACGGGAGGATTGGTAACCGCGGATCACATTGTATTTTGTTCCGGTGAGCGCATTGAGCGCCCAGGGCACCATGGCCGATGTGCCCGACGCGCCGCTCGCGCCCATCGGTATGGCCTTTGACTTCGCTTCTTCCGCTTTTACCACGCCGGAGGAATGCCAACTCACGCCGACAAGCGTCACGGGCTGCACGCGGCCAATCCATGTATAATTTTCCGGCGCATATCGCGCCTTGGGGTCGAGCACTTTATTGAGCACGATGGAAGGCTGCACGGTGCCGAGCGTCAACCCGTCCTTTGGGGCCAGATTGTAGATGTTCTCAGCCGCGATCACGCTGGAGGCGCCGGGCATGTTGCGGGGCACGATGGTCGGCGCGCCGGGAATATACCGTGGCAGCAAGCGCGCCATCAGTCGCCCGCCGGAATCATACATGCCTGATTCCGCCGAACCGATGATGAGATTGATTGTCTTGCCCTTGTAGAAATCGTCTTGTGCATGAGCCGCGGAACAGAGCAGAGAACCAGTTGCAGCGATTGCGCAGGTCAAACGTTTCATTGATTTCTCCTATGCTTGCTTTGCGCCGCGCGATTTTGATTGTGCGCGCTATCGTTTAACTTTGAACGGGGCCATGCCGGCGCGTGCCAGTTCGTCGGCGCGTTCATTCATTTCGTGGCCGGCGTGGCCCTTGACCCAATGCCATTCGACATTGTGCGTGGCCGCAGCTTCATCAAGACGCTGCCAAAGTTCTACATTCTTGACCGGCTTCTTGTCTGCAGTCTTCCAGCCGTTGCGCTTCCAGCCCTTCATCCAACTCATGATGCCGTCGCGCAAATATTCCGAATCCGTCCACAGATCGATATCGCAGGCGCGTTTCAAAGCCTCAAGAGCGGATATGGCGGCCATCAGCTCCATACGGTTGTTGGTCGTCAGCGCTTCGCCACCGGAGAGTTCTTTTTGCACACCGTTGAAAGTGAGAATCGCACCCCAGCCGCCGGGGCCGGGATTTCCCGAACATGCGCCATCGGTATAAATCACGACACGCGCGGTCATTGCAGCAATCCGTAATCGCGTGCGCCCGTGACATGCTGATGAAAGCGCATTTTCTTGACGTATTCCATCGGGTCTTTCGGTTTGACAAGCGCGCCTTCCGGCACGTTCAGCCAGTCAACAAGCCGAGTCAGCATGAAGCGAAGAGCGGCCCCTCGCGCCAGCACCGGGAGCGCCTCGACCTCTGCCGCTTCAAGTTTGCGCACACGTTGATAACCAGAGAGCATCGCCATGCCCTTGGTGATGTTGAAAGAGGCATCCAGTTCAAAACACCAGGCGTTGAGGCAGACTGCCAGATCGTAGGCAAGAAAGTCATTGCAGGCGAAGTAGAAGTCGATAACTCCAGACAATTGCCCCGATAGAAAAAATACATTGTCGGGAAACAAATCCGCGTGGATGACGCCTGATGGCAGACCCTTCGGCCAGTTCTGTTCGAGATGGCTGAGCTCCTGGGCGACTGCGACCGCAAGGCCGGGTAATACGCCATCTGCGCGCGCTTCGGCCGAATGAAACAATCCCGGCCAGGCATCGACCGAGAGCGCATTCCGGCGCTTTATGTGAAAGTTGTCGCCCGCCTGATGCAGCCGCGCGAGGCTTTCTCCCACCATCGCGCAATGCTTGGCTTCAGGCCGTTTGACCGACAGCCCATCCAGAAACGTCACGATGGCGGCCCGGCGTCCTGCGAGCGTTCCGAGCGCCAGGCCGTTGTTGTCATGCACCGGGCGGGGGCAGGAGAGGCCACGTTCGGACAGGTGATCCATCAGCCCGAGAAAAAACGGCAGGTCGTTTTCATCAACGCGTTTTTCATAAAGTGTAAGGATGAAAAAGCCTGCGCCGGTATGCAGCAGGAAATTGGAATTCTCGACGCCTTCGGCAATGCCCTTGCAGGACAAAAGCTGGCCAATGTCATATCCAGCCAGAAAGGCAGTCAGTTCGTCGTCGCTGACTTCAGTGTAAACGGCCATAACGCGTCCGAATCTTCCCCGGGGCGTTTGGCCCCATGCGCGCTTCGTGTTAGCCACGGCCCGGAACCAGGTCAAACATGGGGGAGTAAGAATATGCTGTCGCTGGGTCTTTCCGCCCTTTTCGCGAAATGGGCCTGGGCGGTTTACACGATTTGCGCCTCGGCCGCACAGACCGCGCGTAACGCCATGCAGCGCGACCTCATCCGCACGCTCGGCACGGCCGGGGCGACGCATGTGCGCTTCCTTTTTGCTCTGCCTTTCGCAGTCGCCCTCGTGCTGGTGGAAACCCAGCTTCTGGGCATGAAATTCCCCAGTTTCGATCTGGAATCCCTGCTCTGGATTGCAGCAGGAGCTGCGGCTCAATCGCTCGCCACGGCCTTGATGCTGGCGGGGATGAAAACACGCTCTTTCTCGGTGATTGTCGCCTACACAAAAACTGAACCCATTTTCATAGCCATCATCGCTGTAGTGGTTCTGCAGGAGACTCTCTCGGCGCTTACATTGACCGCGGTGTTGATCGCGACATGCGGCGTGATGCTGATGTCGTGGCCGCGAAAAGACGCTGCCGTGTCAGGCGCGGCGATGGACTGGCGGCCCGCCTTGATGGGCCTTGCGAGCGGGCTGTGTTTTGCGTTGTCGGCCAGTTGCTATCGCGCAGGGCTGGTTCGTTTGGGCACGGACGCGCTCGTCATGAACGCGACCGCCGTAATGCTCGCCGGGCAAGCCATGCAATCCCTGGCAATCCTAGTCTGGCTTGGCCTGTTTGATCGTCCCTTGCTGGTAGCCATTGGGAAAGCCTGGAAGCCATCTGTCTTCGCCGGCTCCATGGGCGCCGTCGCTTCACTGTTCTGGTTCATGGCGTTTGCGCTGGTGACAGCGGCCAAGGTGCGAACATTGGCGCTGGTGGAAGTGCCGATGGCGTTGCTCGTCTCGCGCGGGGTATTCAATCAGATCACGACTGGCCGGGAATTCGCGGGTATGGCGATGATTGCGGCGGGCATCGTGCTGCTTCTCAACGGATAGATTGACTTATGCCAAACATCCGGCGCCTCAGCGCCGAAATGCGTTCGCGCTTGCCAACAGCGGTGGGTCATTACCGTTGGTATTACAGGTCAATCAGAACAGCCATTGTTTAAAGGCCGTCTTCAGGTTTTCTCGCGCAATTCCCTCGGCAGGGGAAAGAACATGTTTTCCTGCGCAGTTGTGACAACCTCGATTTTCACGTCGAACTGCTTACGCAGTGCTTCAATGATTTCATCCACGAGTATTTCTGGCGCGGACGCTCCTGCGGTGATGGCGAGGGTTTGCACACCCTCAAACAGCGCCCATTCGATTTCGCTCGCACGCTGCACGAGCAATGAGATCCGGCATCCCTCACGTTCGGCGACTTCGCGCAGCCGTTGCGAGTTGGATGAATTGGGCGCGCCGACAACGATCATTGCTTGTGCGTCGTGCGCGACGGCCTTCACAGCTTCCTGGCGGTTGGTCGTGGCATAGCAGATATCGTCTTTGTGCGGCCCTGCAATATCGGGAAAGCGTGCAAGCAACGCGGAGACGATATCGCGAGTATCATCAACAGACAAAGTGGTTTGCGAGGCCCAGGCGAGGGGGCTGCCGGGCGCAAACGCCAATGCGGCCACATCCGCCAGTGTCTCGACAAGCACGACCGCTCCATCTGGCAATTGACCTATCGTCCCTTCCACTTCGGGATGCCCCTTGTGTCCTATCAGGATGATGGTGCGGCCACGCCGGTGGTGCAATTCCGCCTCGCGATGGACTTTCGTCACCAGCGGGCAGGTGGCGTCTATGGCGAAGAAATTCCGCGTGTCAGCTGCAGCCTGGACGGATCTGGGCACACCATGCGCCGAGAAAATGACCGGGGCTTGCGTATCAGGAATTTCGCTGAGTTCCTCGACAAAGATTGCACCCTTGGACTTCAGATCATCAACTACATATTTGTTGTGAACAATTTCATGGCGCACATACACTGGCGCTCCATAGATTTGTAGCGCGCGTTCCACAGCATCGATTGCGCGCACCACCCCGGCGCAAAATCCGCGGGGCGCGCAGAGAATGACGCGCAGGGACGGTTTGGTGACAATGCTGGCGGAATTGGACATGACGCTATAGGTATATCCCGGCGATTCAAGTCAAGCCGCTGTACCCCGCCAAATGGTTCAGCTGCGGGTCGCAAGCAGCGGCGCCGTACCTATATGGGGTATTTCCCCGCTGGAAAAATCCCCGGAGTTTCCTGTGACCGAACACGCCCACACCGGCGGCATGCTTCTGCCGATACTGATCTTTCTGGGTTCGGCGGTCATCGCCGTGCCGCTGTTTCGCTTTCTGCGCCTGGGCGCTGTCATCGGATATCTGATCGCGGGTCTCGCCATCGGCCCTGCCGGGTTTGGCTTGATTGGCGAATCCCAGACAATCGCCAATGTGGCCGAGCTGGGTGTCGTTCTGCTGCTCTTCATCATTGGATTGGAACTGGAACCCGCCAAGCTGCTTGCCATGCGCAAGGACATCCTGGGGCTTGGCTCACTTCAGATGGCCGTGACTGCCGTCGTACTGGCCGCAGGACTCTGGTTGCTGGCCGGCATCGCCCCGCGTGGCGCAATTCTGGCGGGCATTGCCCTAGCGTTTTCGTCGACCGCGATCGCGATGCAATTGCTTGAAGAGCGTGGTGCGGTGGAAAGTGTCTATGGTCGGCGGTCTTTTGCTGTGCTGCTGATGCAGGATGTGCTTGTCGCGCCCGTGCTTGCGATCATTCCGCTTGTGGCAGGTGAAGCCTCCGGCACGTTCCGCGAGGGCCTGTTGGCCTTTGGTGGCGCATTGGCCGCGTTTGCTGCCGTGATATTCGCGGGCCGTTACATGCTCAATCCGTTTTTTGCCATTCTCGCGCGAGTGGGCGCGCGTGAAGTGATGGCGGCGGCGGCGCTTCTGGTGGTGCTGGGCGCTGCGGTGCTCATGCAGGCTGCCGGATTATCCATGGCTCTTGGCGCATTTCTGGCCGGATTGCTTCTCTCCGAGTCCAATTTCCGCCACCAGCTCGAAGCTGATATCGAGCCGTTCCGTGGCCTTCTCATGGGTCTTTTTTTCATGTCCGTCGGTATGGCGATTGATGGCCGGCTCGTGATGAACAATGCGGGATTCCTGATCGCGGCGGCGCTGGCGGTCGTTGCAGCCAAGGGCGTCGTCGCTTTCCTGCTGATGCGAATGTCCGGCTCTCGTGCGTGTGACAGCCTGTCTGGCGCAAGCACACTCACAACTGCAGGCGAGTTTGCGTTTGTGGTCTTTCCCGTCGCGATGGCTGCTGGGTTGTTGACCGCCCAACAAGCCGGGCTGCTTGCTGCGATTACCGCGATGACCATGATTGCAGGGCCACTCTGCGCCAAGGGGCTTGACGTATTAGCCTCACGCATCAAACCTGACGGAGAAGCCATGCCGGCCGAAGAAATTCCCGGCGAAGCGCGCGGCAATATTCTCGTCATCGGCTTTGGCCGATTTGGTCAATTGGCGGTGCAGGTTCTATTGGCAGGCCGCACCAACGTGACGGTTATTGATCACGATGTTGCGCGCATACGCAGCGCAGCGCGGTTCGGCTTCAAAGTCTATTACGGCGACGGAAGGCGGCTTGATGTCTTGCGGGCAGCAGGCGCAGACGCTGCGCGCGTCATTGCGATCTGCGTTGACAGAGCCGAAGACGTGACGGCGATCCTCGATATGTGCAAGGTCAATTTCCCGCTTGCGCGCGTGCATGTGCGTGCGTTCGACCGGGTGCATGCGCTGGAGTTGCTCGAAAAACGAGCTGATTACCAGGTTCGCGAAACATTTGAATCCGCCATCGTATTCGGAGGAAGCGTTTACGTTGCGGTAACGGGAGATCGCGCACGTGCCCGCGAAATCGAAGCCTACGTGCGCGAACGCGACATTGAGCGCCTGGCCTCGCAACAGGCTGGCGCAGCTTACGCAGAATTGGCGCCGTGGCAAAAGATCGAGCCTGAACCACTGACTCAACCTGCACGGCGCGCCAAAGCGTTGTCGCCGGAAACCGCCGGTATTGTTGGCGAAGCGGAGCGTCCGTTGTGAGTGCTACAGGTGAAGCCAAACGCGCGGTCTTTCTTGAAGGCTCCGTATTGAGGCACGTACTGGTCATGACCGCCACGGGCTCGATTGGGCTGATGGCGGTTTTCGTCGTTGATCTGCTGTCGCTGATTTATATTTCCTGGCTGGGTGATCACACGTTGACCGCTGGCGTCGGCTTTGCGACGCAACTGGCGTTCTTTTTCATCTCGGTTCAGATTGGCCTGTCTATTGCCATTGGTGCGCTTGTGTCTCGCGCGATAGGCGCAGGTGAACGCGACAGCGCGCGCCGCCTGGCCGGATCGGCGTTGTTGCAGGTTGCATTGATAACAGGCGCCATATCACTGATCGCCCTCCCGCTGGTTCGTCCCTTGCTGGGTTGGATTGGCGCAAAGGGCGCGACACAGGACGCTGCAGCTCTTTTTCTCTACATCACGATCCCTTCAAACGTTCTGCTTGCTCTGGGCATGGCGACATCAGGTATTTTGCGCGCGGCCGGCGATGCGCGGCGATCCATGTATGTTTTGCTGTCAGGGGCGATTGTGACAGCCGCGCTCGATCCCATCCTGATCTTGTATTTTCGTCTGGACGTTGCCGGTGCTGCCTGGGCCGTGGTGGCCGCGCGAGCAGTCTACGCGGCCATCGGATTTTGGGGCGCAGTCCATATTCACGACATGGTCGGGCGGCCGGCCATGCGAAACTTCATTCGCGACCTCACCCGTCTATTGGCAATCGCCTTGCCGGTCATCGCTGCAAATCTTGCCGCTCCGATTTCCACGACCTATGCGCTCAAAGTGTTCGCCGACTTTGGTGAGGCGGTAGTCGCCGCCTTCGCCATCATAGACAGGATCGTGCCGGTGGCGTTTGGCGCCACATTCGCAATGTCGGGCGCTGTGGGGCCGGTGGTCGGGCAAAACTTCGGCGCAAAGCGGTTCGACCGCGTTCGCGATACGCTGACGGCCTGCTATCGCCTCGCCATCATTTATGGACTGGTGATGTGGGGCGTCCTCGTACTGCTGGCGCCCTGGATCGTCCGCGCCTTTGGCGCGACTGGCGAAACAGCAGAGCTGACAATCTTCTTTTGCCAGATCGGAGCGGGGACCTGGGCTTTTCTCGGGTGCCTGTTTGCGGCCAATGCGGCCTTCAACAATCTTGGTTATCCCATGTTGGCGATGGTGTTCAACTGGGGCCGCGCGACACTGGGTACAATTCCGTTTGTGACTTTGGGTGCAATTTGGGGCGGGCCCAAAGGTGGCATCCTGGGCATGGGAGTGGGCGCAGCCATCTTCGGAATAGCAGCGATTGTCACTTCCTATGTGCTCGCAGGGCGGCTGGCGGCCCGGACCACCCGTCCGGCAAAATAAGCGACTTAGCCAGCGGTGCGGCAAACACGTTTCACAAAATAGCTGAAACATACTATTTGAGGGATAGTTTTGGACCTGATTGGCAGGCCATGGGGTCGTTAGTGGAGGCATCATGTTTAATTTGAACGATATTATCCAGCAGGCGCAGGGTGGCGCTGGCCTCCAGAACCTTGCCAGTCAGTTTGGCCTCACCGAGGAACAGGCGCAGCAGGCCGTCAGCGCACTCGCCCCCGCTCTCTCTGCCGGGTTGCAGACCCGGACCAAAGAGGCCAGTGGTCTCGCCGACATGTTCGGCGCCATGTTCAATACACAACATCAGCAGGCCTTCGAGAACCCTGAAGTCATGGCGGCGCCGGACACTGCCGCCCATGGCGAGGACGCACTTGCCCGGCTCTTTGGCAATGATCACGCGAGTCAGGCGCTGGCAGCCCATGCTGCGCAGGCGACCGGGATTGGGTCCTCCATCCTGCAATCGATGATTCCCGTCATCGTCTCGATGGTCATGGGCGGCATGTTCAAGGGCATGCAGGGTTCAGGTATGGGGGGAATGCTGGAACAGCTGGGCAAAGCTGGCGCGAATAGTCCGGGAAACAGCAGCGGCGGCCTTGGCGATCTGCTTGGCCAAGTTCTTGGAGGTTCGCTGGGCGGCGGCCATGCCCCGGGGCAGACACAGGGCGGAGGCGGCCTCGGCGGATTGCTCGGCGGCCTGCTTGGAAGTGTGATGGGCGGCGGTTCTGGTGGACAGCAACAGCGCCAACCGGCCAATCCGGCAGGCGCTGATCAGATATTCCCGCAGGGACTCAATCCCTCAAGTCTGCAGTCTGGAATTGATATGCTTGGGAAAATGCTCAACCCTGGAGGGCAGGGTGCGGCGCAGGGGGCTCAACAACCGGGTCTGCAGGATATTCTGGGTCAAATTCTGGGCGGCGGAAGGCGCTAATACGCCCCGAACGTATCGTGCGAATTATTTGATCGCGTTGCTCACCGGACCCAGGAACACGATGCTGATCTTGGTGCCCACTGATGTCACGCCAGTGATGATGAGAACCGACAGCGATGCGGCAATCAGTCCATATTCCAGACTGGTTGTCCCATCCTCGTTCTTGGCAAATCTCAGAAGCAAATTCATTGGCTGGGCCTCTCATTTGATTGGGAAATTAGGTGTGATACCATCTCCCTTGATGCGTGACTCGTTCTGGCTATCCAAATCAGTCGGTGTCTGATTCATTCGTGGCGAACGAGGAGGTTCGTCATGTCTTTGCCTATTCCCCTGCGCGCGGATTTCGACGCGAAAACGCTTCGGAGTTTGG
>CAMDKB010000157.1 GCA_945901195.1 Rhizobium sp. Q54 | reverse complement strand
CATGCGCGCGATAGTCCAAAATCTGGCGATGTGAGGGTCGGGTCAGCAATCCACGATAGGCGCGAGGGTGCCGCGGCCCTTCCGCCTCGTAATAAGAGTTGAAGCAATAATGAAAGCTGTCATCAAAAACCTTATATCCATCTAAATATTTGATAAGTATAAATGTTTCAAAAAACCAGGTTGTGTGCGCCAGATGCCATTTTGTCGGGCTGGCATCATCCATCGCCTGGACGCACTGATCCTCGGCTGAAAGTGGCAAAGCCAGTTTTAGCGAGAGCTTTCGCGTTTCGAGCAGACGGCTTTTGAGCGTCGGCGTTGAAATCGGGGCTGCGTAAAATTGCCGGGCTTTCGCCAATTGTTCCGCCATAGGCTCACCCCGCTCAAAACAACACTTAACCAAACGCAAGATCGCGCACCGAATTTCTTACTCAATTGAAGCATATGGGATCGGCGCCAGCTTGATCAACCGTCGCCGGTAATTTTCTCATACCCGGCTTTTCACTGCGGCGTGAATTTGCGCGCCAGATAGCCGCTCAACGCGCCGCCAAGAAATAAAACCACCGCCACAGCGAGATTGGGCAGCGGCATTGCGTCAGCATCGCCCCGCAAGATCTGCGTCACAACCATGATGACCAGAAGTCCGCCAGCCAGCCACAGCAGCCATTGCAGCCCGTTCAGGCACCCTATGAGGATGGCGGTCGGCAGCGGACCCATCAGGCCCACCAAATTTCTGGCAGTTTGATCCGGCCAGCGGCTCTCTCGATAACTTCGGCGATTGAGAAAAGCGTTCCTTCATCAAATGGCCTGCCGATAAGTTGCAACCCGAGCGGCAGCCCCTCATTCGAAAGACCTCCAGGCACTGCTATACCCGGCAGCCCCGCCATGTTCACCGTCACAGTGAAAATGTCGTTGAGGTACATCTCGATTGGATCTGCGCCAGCCTTTTCGCCTATCCCGAATGCAGCCGATGGCGTCGCTGGCGTGAGAATAGCGTCAATACCGTCGGCATAAACGCGATCGAAATCGCGCTTGATCAACGTACGCACCTTTTGCGCGCGCAGGTAATAGGCATCATAATATCCCGCTGACAGCACATAGGTGCCGATCATGATGCGGCGCCGAACTTCCTTGCCGAACCCCTTGGCTCTGGTCTTTTCGTACATATCCGCGATATCGCGCCCGAGAACTCTCAAGCCATAACGAACGCCGTCGTAGCGCGCCAGATTGGACGAAGCCTCGGCCGGAGCGACAATATAATATGCGGGCAGCGCTGTCTTCGTATGCGGAAGTGTTATGTCGACAATCTCCGCGCCCGCATCGCGAAGCCAGTCGATACCCTTCTGCCACAGCGCCTCGATTTCATCGGACATGCCATCAACACGATATTCGCGGGGGATGCCGATCTTCATGCCCTTGATCGACGTGCCAATTGCTTGCTCATAATCAGGCACAGGCAGGTCGACGCTGGTACTGTCCTTGGAATCATATCCAGCCATGGAACGCAGCATGATCGCGCTGTCGCGAACCGTGCGGGTGATGGGTCCGGCCTGATCGAGCGATGAAGCAAAAGCCACCATGCCCCAGCGGGAACAACGGCCATAGGTTGGCTTTATGCCGACTGTCCCGGTGAACGCCGCTGGCTGGCGGATCGAGCCGCCGGTATCACTCGCGGTCGCGCCCAGGCACAAACGTGCTGCAACTGCTGACGCAGAACCGCCGGACGAACCACCGGGCACAAGCAGGCCCTTCTTGTCGCCTGCCAGCGCCTGACGCCCCTGCTCTTCCGTCCAGTTCGGCGGAAGCCAGGGAGAGGCGACTGGCCCATAAAAAGAAGTCTCGTTCGACGAGCCCATGGCGAACTCGTCCATATTCAATTTGCCCAGCATGACAGCGCCATCGCGCCACAGATGCGAGGTCACCGTGGATTCGTAGTTCGGCTTGAAGCCGTCAAGAATATGACTGCAGGCCTGGGTATGCACGCCTTCGGTTGCATACAGATCCTTGATCCCGAGCGGCAATCCTTCCAATGGGCCAGCATTTCCAGATGCAATGTGAGCATCCGCAGCACGCGCCATTTCGAGAGCCTTGAGCGGTGTCTCGGCAACAAAGGCATTCAGACCGCGCGATTTTTCTATCGCAAGGATATGAGTCTGCGTCAGCTCGACGGCTGAAATCTTCTTTGCACGCAATTGATCGCGCGCATCTGCCAAAGTCAGTTTCGCAAGGTCGCTCATTCCACCACCTTCGGCACGGTGAAGAAATGATTTTCAGTGGCAGGCGCATTGGCGACGACAACATCGGCGCCGGCATGGTCTGTCACCTCGTCACGCCGCATCGGCAATTTCATGGGGATCACAGATGTCAACGGCTCTATACCCGCCACTTCCACACCATCAAGTTCTGCGACAAAAGCGAGAATTGCGTTGAGTTCGTTCTGGAGGTGAGGCACCTCCTCATCCGTAACGGCAATACGCGCCAGACGCGCAATGCGCCGTACGGTTTTCTGATCGACCGACATTCCGTCTCCGGGGATTGATTTCGCCCGCCGTATAGCATTGACGTGAGCCGATCTGCAATCAGCCACGCTGCGCGCCTCTATTTCAATGCCTTCAGAGCCTGCTTGCTCAGCGCGCCACGCTTCTCGTCGAAATCCGGCCACGCCGCAGGTGCGCGTTTTGCCTGCGCCATTTTGAATTGGTTGGCGCTCCGCACTCGCTTCAACTGTTCCCAGGACACCGGCATGGCAACCGGAGCGCCCGGCCGCGCACGCAACGAATACGGCATGATCGCCGTCGACGAGAGTTTGTTTCGCATCCAGTCGACATAAATGCGCCCTTTGCGCCGCGCCTTTGTCTGCAGCGCAACGAGATTGTCGGGATCGAGCGCAGCCATCTTGTGTGCCAGTCCCTTCGCAAATCCCTCGACAACCTCCCATGTCTGGGATCGATCAAGAGGCGCAACCACGTGTACGCCCTTGCCTCCGGACATAAGGGGAAAACTCTCCAGCCCAGCGGCTTTCAGCACGTCGCGGAACATGACGGCCACCTCCTTGACCTTGGCGAACGGTACGCTCTCGTCGGGATCCAGATCGAAGATCATGCGGTCCGGATAGTCGGGCTTGTCAATACGCGAGCCCCAGCCATGGAATTCGACAACCCCAAATTGCACGGCATTTAAAAGCCCCTCGCTTCCATTGACGATGAAATAGGTTTTGTCCTTCAGCTTCGACGGCACAATGCCAGGGCCCATGCCTTTCATCGGATGGCGCTGGAAGAACGTCTCACCCTCAATCCCTTCGGGCGCCCGGATGACGCTCATCAGCCGGTCGTGGATATGTGGCTCCATCTTGTCAGCGACGGCAACGTAATAGGCGGCGAGGTCACCCTTCGTAATCCCCTCGCCCGGATAGATAACGCGCTCAGGATGGGTGACCTGAATGTCATGGGCCTGCGTTTTTTTTCGCGCCCGCGTCTTGGAAATTGCAGGCTCTGCTGATGCCTTCTCCGCTTTACTGGGTTTCGCGGCTCCGATTTTATGCAAGGGCTTTTTCGTCGCTGGCTTCATGGCGAGATACCGTGGATGGCGGATCTGGCCGTCGGGCGTCCAGCCAGTCATGCGCACTTCGGCTTCATAGACCGGAGCAGTCCAGTGCACACCAGATATTGCAAGCGCCGCGCCTTCGAGGCCACGCGGCGGCGACTTTAATTCGTGCGGTTTTAACTGTTGCAGAATTTTCTTCTGTTCTGCGATTGAAAATCCAGTTCCTATTCCGCCCGCAAAACGCAGCGTCCCCTCGCGGTCAGTGGCCGCCAATAGTGATGCGAAGGGACGGTCGCGATCCGATGGCCTCCAACCCACGATGAAGACATCGGCGCGACTATCGCCCTTCACTTTCACCCACGAGGTTTGCCGACCCGATTGATATGGGGCGTCCGCCTTTTTCGCGATGATGCCTTCCGCGCCTGCTGCGCAAGCCTCAGTAAATATTTTCTCGCCATCCCCCGAGAGATCGGTCGCATATTGAATTTGTGGTGAGCCGCCCTTGAGCACCTTTTGGAGACGTTGCTTCCGCACGCGCAGTGTCAGCTTGCGGAGATCTTCTCCCTCATGCGTCAACAGATCGAACGCCTCGAACACCACTTTTGCAGAGCCTGACTTCAGCGCCGTCACCAGTGCGTGAAAATCCGAAATCCCGTTTTTATCCAGAATGACCGCCTCGCCGTCAATGATTGCTTGTTCGACATTGAGCCGTGCTGCGGCCTGCGCCAAATCTGCAAACTTTTCCGTCCAGTCAAGACCGTTGCACGTGAAGATGCGCACCGCGCCGTCGTCAATATGGAGCTGCAGCCGGTAGCCGTCATATTTCATTTCATACACCCAGGCGTCCCCGAGCGGCGGTTTCTCGCGCGTGTCGCAAAGCTGCGGCGGTATAAATTCCAGACGCTTGGGTACAGTCTTATCTGCAGCTTTTGCCTCTTTGCGCGGAAACGCTTTGGCCATTCGCTCGCTCTTGCTGACTTTCGAATCCCAGACAGCTGTTCCTTTTGCAATTTCCTCGCGCGAGCGCCCGCTTTCCACACTCTCAATATGACGTTCCGCGAGCGAGTCGTCCTCTTCGGCAAATTCATCACGGTGCTTGAGAAGCAGCCAATTCTCGAGGCTGCCTTCCGTCTTCATACGCACCAGCGCCCACTCGCCCTTCATGCGTTCGCCTTCCAATGCGAATTTTAGTGACCCTTTTTCAATTGCTTTTGCGGGGTCCTTGTCCACGCTGCGCCATGTGCCGCGATCCCACAGCATGACTGTGCCTGCGCCATAGTGTTTTTCTGGAATGGTCCCCTCGAACCCACCATAGTCAACCGGATGATCTTCGGTCCGCACGGCAAGCCGACGCGTGCCGGGCTTGGCGCTTGGCCCCCGCGTGACTGCCCAGCTCTTCAAGACACCATCGAGTTCAAGCCGGAAATCATAATGGTCTCGCGTCGCCCAATGGCGCTGCACAACAAATGAATCGCCGCGTCCTGCCTGTTTCGTTGCGACCCTGCCGCGCGGCTCTGGCGTCTCTTCGAAGCGCCGTTTGGCGTTATAGGTCGACAACGAATCCGATTTATCCTCGCTTTTGGCGGCATTGGACTTAACCGCCGTTTTCTTCGCGGTCCGCATCACCGCGCCACCCGCTTGCGCGCTGGCGTCTCAGCCTTGTGGGCTTTCTTGGACACGGCGGATTTAGCCGCTCCCTTCTGTCCGGGCTTGCTCTTGATGGCTTTCTTGGCAGCAACCTTCGAGGGCTTGCCGCCCTCCCCGTCGCCATCATTTGCCGCCTTGGTTTTCGCACTCTTGTTGCCAGACGATTCCGCGACCGATCGCTTCAGCGTCTCCATAAAATCGATGACGTTACCGGACTCGACCTCTTCATCGCCGCCAACATCCACGACCTTGCCTTTGTCGACCTTTTCTTTCACCAGTTCACGCAGTGCCACTGCGTAATGATTTTCAAACGCGGCGGGGTCGAACTTTCCACTACGGCTTTCGATCAGGTTTTGCGCCATATCCAGCAAATCCTTGCGCACCTTGGTGGCGCCGATCGAAGAGAAGACCGCATCCTGCTCCTTGATTTCCTCGTCATAACGGAGAGTTTGAAGTGCGAGCCCATTGCCCAGTGGTTCCAGTGCAATCAAATCCTCGCGTCCTCGAATCGTGAGCTGGCCGATGGCGACCTTGCCACTCGCGCGCAACGCGTCGCGGATCACGCAATAGCCTTCTTCGGCTACATCGCCGTCGGGCAGCAAATAATAAGGGCGTTCAAAATAGAGCGGATCGATCTCGCAATGATCGACAAATTGCGTCAATTCGATCGTGTGCCGGCTTTTCAGCTTCACCGCGTCGAGTTCATCGTTGTCGAAGAGAACGTAGTTCCCGTTTTCCAGCTGGTAACCGGAAACGATATCGTCCTTGTCGATAACCTCGCCGCTCGCCACGACCTTCTGGTAGCGGATGCGCTGCTTCGATTTGCGGTCGACCTGATGCATGCGCGGCTTGCCTTCCGCCCGCGTGGCAGACACAAGCTTTACTGGAATGAACACCAGCGAGAGGCGCAGGCTGCCTTTCCAGAACGATCGAACTGTTTCGGCCATTGACCACCTTGCCCCACGTGTACCGCGTCCACGAAAACGCGAGCACTACGAGATGGTTCCGCCAGGCTTGAATTGCCTGCTATTCCGCCGCTACGCGCGTCAGATGCGCATCTGGATCGAGCGGGCGAACTTTTGGCGCAACCTCCTCCATGAACCGCGCCATGGATGCAGCCAAAAGCTCGGGGGTCGCGTAATCGCGCCCGGCATGGAAGAGAAGAGTGCCGAAACCGCCCGTCAATTCAAAATGGTCCTCAATTCGTTTCTGAACCGTCTTCGCCGAACCAATGAACAGATTGCCGGTGTCGATCAGATAATCGAAGGTGATGTCCTTCAACGAACCGCCCTTGGGGATGCGTTCGGACTGGTGGTGAGGCGTATTCACGATTTCCCAAGCGATGATTTTCTCGTAGGATTCGCGCATATCTTCACGCGCCTTCTTGTCGCTTTCGGCAACGTAGACCACGCGGGTTGAACGAATGTTCCGGCGCGTCGGTTTGTGCCCATGCTTGATCTGTTCTTCCACACAAACATCACCGAACATCCGCAACCGCGGCACGGGAATGAAATCGCCAGTAAGTATGCCCAGATTCAATTTACCGGCGAGACGAGCGGAACCCTCTGATCCCGAACATGCGATTGAAATGGGCGGGTGAGGTTTCTGAACGGGCGGACATTGCAGGATCATCTGCTTGCCGGACCAGAATTGCCCGTCGTAATCCACCGGTCCATCCGCGTGAAACAGCTTCAGTAAAAGTTCAACCGATGCCTCAACCATTGCGCGGGTATCCTTGGGATCGCGCCCACGCCATTCCATCTGCTTGGGATGAAATCCGTGCCCTATCCCCAACATGTACCGGCCATTTGTCAACTGGTCCGTCGCATTCGCCTCGAGCGCCACCTGGATCGGATGGTAATAGCCCAGCGGGCGGACGCCAGCACCCATGCGAATCCGCGAAGTTTGAGAAGCCGCTTTGGCGATAATGAGTTCGGCCGGTGTTTGATGTTCGCTGACCCAGGCTTCCTGAAAGCCCAGTTTGTCAGCCGTGACGATTTCAAAGATATCGCGATCCCACGCGTCGGCAAGCGTTCGCTCAAACCGGCGGTTGTTCGAAAAAAGACCGAATTCCATGCAATCCTCCCTCGCAATCAGGCGCTATTGAACGATAAGAGGGGAGTAACCCAAACCCGTCAAGGTCTCCATTTTCGGCCCGGCCCTGCACACATTGCATGACACTATTGCCCTTGGCGTGGTAACAGGCCGCGATGAGTGCATCCAGTTCCACCAATATTCTGCCCATCGAACTTTTGTTCGCACAACTTCCGCCAAAAGCGAGGCTGATGGGGATTGATCTGGGTACAAAAACAATTGGCCTTGCGATCAGTGACATCGAACGCAGCATTGCTTCGCCGCTCGAAACCATTCGCCGCACGAAATTCCGCGAAGATGCAAAACTGATGAGCGCGGCAGCAGAAAAACATGACGTATTCGCCTATGTCATCGGTCTGCCACTCAATATGGATGGTAGCGAAGGCCCGCGCGCGCAGGCGACGCGCTCGTTCATCCGGAATATGGCGCCTCTGGATTCGCGTCCCTTCATATTCTGGGACGAGAGATTGTCGACTGCCGCTGTCACACGAGAGCTGATTGCTCAGGACGCTTCGCGCGCCAAACGTGCCGAGGTCGTCGATCGCATGGCCGCAGCCTATATATTGCAGGGCGCTCTCGACAGGCTGTCTACGCTTGGCCGGATGAGTTCAAGTTCCCCGGCTGACACGGCCATTGCCCGAGCCTGAAAAAAACGGCCAGCAACATGCAGGCCGCTATGATCTGGAAGCTGTTATTCGTGCTTCAGTTCTGGCTGCGTTGCGCTCTGTCCCTGCGCAACTGTTGCCAGCGATTGCCTTCACTGCGCTGCCCGCGAACAACATACCCCGGCTGTGGCGCGTTGTAGATCACCTGGCGCGGCGCATATTGCGGCTGCGGTATGTACTGGGGAGCGTATTGCGGCTGAACATACCGGGGCTGCACATACTTGGGCTGCACGTATTGGGGCTGCACGTATTGAGGCTGAACATATTGCTGCGGGTAATAGCCCGGTTGTGCATAACCATAGCCGTAAGCGCGCTGATAGGCTTCACCCTCAAGGCGACGTTGTTCGCGGCGCTGTTCACGGCGCTGCTCATTTGCAATAAGAGCCCCAGCGCCGATCGCAAGCGCTCCAATGATCGCCGCTCCCGCTGCAGCATTTCCGTTATTGCGTGGCGCACGGCGGCGCGTCTGCGCATCGGCCGGCAGTATAGAAACCGCAAGCATGGCGGCTGCGCCAGCCAGGGCTAGACCCAAAGTCATAAATCTATTCAACATTCTCAAACTCCCTGAAACCACGATGTCCCGGTTCACACACTGAAGGACCGCATGTTGAGCAACTTACGATACATTCGCCCGAAACCAAAATTATCTTGAAGCTGGGCCAAATGACTTGAATCCAATGACGGCAGCGAACTGGAGGGCCGCTGCCGTCAAAAGCTTATTTTACAGAACGCGTCCGAGCCGGTTACGTTCCGTACTGCTGGCGGTCACGCGCTAAGCGCTGCCAGCGGTTTCCTTCGTGGCGATGCCGGGCGCCATACCAATGGCCATAACCGGAGTTATAAACCGGCTGCGGCGCATAATATTGCGGCTGCGGCACATAGTGGACCTGCGGCGCATAATACTGTTGCTGCGTCGCATAGTACTGTGGCTGAGGCGCGTAACCATAGCCTCCATAGCCACCACCATAACCATAAGGTGCAGCAGTGACGTAGTGACGCTCGCTACGCTGGCCGGACGCAATAGCTGCTCCGACCCCAAGCGCAATCGCGCCAAATGCAAGCGCCGCAACAGCGCCACCGTTGCCACCACCGCCGTAGTGACGGCGGGGAGCGGCTTCCGCATTGAACGCAGTCGCCAAGATCATGGCCGACCCCGCAACGACACCGGCGATCCGGACCCCGAGATTGTGCAGCATGGTGATTTCCTTTCTCTGCCCGGCGCCCGATTGGCGCGTTGGCAATTTCCATAATTTGCATAATGCGTCCCGCACGCTGAACCGCTTCTGAAGAGCTTGTTCACATCCTGTTTATCGAAAAATTCAAATCCAAATACAACCTTACATTACATAAAAAACGCCAATTCAACTCCGAAGTGCAACAGCGATGCATAGATGATATGATGGAGTTAAGGGCTGGGGAAACGGACAGGGTCAAGGGCGCAAGTCGCCAGCGGCGATGCGAGCGTAGCGAGCACCCTTGAGGCTGTCTTTTTCCCGAGCCACA
>CAMDKB010000156.1 GCA_945901195.1 Rhizobium sp. Q54 | reverse complement strand
TTATCGGACCCATAGGCAGGCGATTTAGGCTGAACACTCATTTTGCCGCGAAAGTACGCCAAACGCTTACCGTGTGCTTACCGCCGCAAATACTCGCGCTGTAAAATTCATCAAAAATGGATCTAACTATCTGAATTGATTTGGTGGGTTATGTAGGGCTCGAACCTACGACCCGCTGATTATGAGCCTGACAGTCTTATCTTGGGATATGAAAGAAGCATAATATCGATCCGCTCAAATGCGGCTAGTGAAGAGACGACGGGTGAACCACCAAACACATCAATCTCGAAAATTGCTACGATCGGCTGTTACTATCTGTTACGCAACCTAAGATTTAATACATTGATTTTAAATGACATTTTTTATTGGCTGGGGAACCTGGATTCGAAGTTAATACAATTACTGGGAGTTTGAATTGGGAATGATATCAAATGCCGCAAACCTTCGAATTACAGCGTCTTTTGCGACCAAAGAGACGTCTCCGTAATTCTCTCCCGCCGTCCGAGCTGCATGCCCTTGAATTGAATCAGCTATGCGCGGGTCTACGCCTAATTCACGTGAAATCGTCTTAAATCGGTGGCGCCAGCCATGGTTTGGATCAACGTCTTCTGAGATAAGTTTTAGAGTTCTAATCCATTGCGATAGTCGCTTGGAGAGATGGCTAGCAGGTAATTGTTCAGACGAACGTTTTGATGTAGCGTCAAAGAACAGAGGACCTAAATGCGCTTGATTGACGAAATCTAATAAACCCAAATCAATCAGCTGTTTATGTAGCGGGACATCTCGGTATTGCCGCGTTTTAACTGAACCTGCATCTGGCGAAATTCGGAGAAACTGAATATTGCCCAATACAAGAAAATCTTCCTTCCGTAATTGACCAATCTCTGCGACTCGCGCGCCTGTAAATGCACATATCCAAGGGATCCAGCGCTTTGCGGCGGTCGTATAGCCATTCTCGCGCGTGCGAGGGTTCTTGGCTTGACGCGGCACGTAGTTGTACGCTGCAGATAGGAGAGCGATAGCTTCATCGTGGGTGAAGCCTTTTGAGCGATTTTGAATCTTAGCCGCAGCTCGCACTTTGATTCCCGTAGCCGGGTTCATAGTGAGCTTGTCATTGTCTACTGCGTATTGGAGGATAGCTCGCACAGCGCCTAAATAAACGGCTGTGACCGTCTTGGGTGACAAACGTTCTAGCAGATCGTCTTTCCATCGGATGATGTCGACCCGCGTGATCCTGCTGGCGTCGTCATGTTTCATGAAAGTGATCACGGATTCAATAACGGGAGCCCATCTACGTTTTGCTGCGGCGCCTTTTCCAGATCTGTTAAGTTCCTTCAAATAGGTCGCGAAAAGCTCTCTAATCGGCAGTTTATCGACTTCCTGAATGTTGACCGGCTCTCTAGTAAGTGGAGGAAAAGATGGCTGCCCGGAATAATCACCTCGGTCTCGTTCAAGAGATCTTTTGATGGTTTCGATTTGGACACTGGCTAAAAGGCGAGCTAATTTTCGCCATTCGTTAGTCCCAACAGCGGTCTCTATATTTCCGCGTTCGCGCAATTGTTCGATAAAATGGCCAATCTGATCTTCAATTGTTTCGTCAGTTGCGCCGCCGCTCGCAATCTCGGTGAGTGTGGCAAGCCGTTCGTCGGCGTAACAGGCATTGTATGAAGGCATTCCTCCGGACATTGCTTCGTCTGAATGATTCCGATCCGCATCGTCGTATTCCAGACTTTCCTGATAGTGCAATTGAGCGATTGCGGTCTCGTTCAAAGGACGACGAACAGTTTGCTGCTTTGCTTCGAATGCACGCCGAGCCACACTGAGAACGTCCAAGAGGCGGGCCATTGCAAGAGGGAAACGCTGCAGAGCAATTCTCCGATCCGCCCCTAACGGGGTCCGGAGCTCGGTTTTTCCCACGGCCGAACGCAACAGTCCTGGAACAACCAGTCGCGCGTAATACCGACCTTGCCGCTGGAGAAGATTCTTCGTCGCCCCGGCCATCGTGAGAGCTCTCTTTGTAGTCGGCTTTGTAACCAACTTTGTAACGCGAATATGGGCTAAACTGCCTTTAAATCAATAATTTTATTTGCATTCAGAATGTTAGATGGTGCTGCGAGAGAGGATTGAACTCTCGACCTCTCCATTACCAATGGAGTGCTCTACCACTGAGCTACCGCAGCGAAAATACCGGCGCGGCATGGCCTGCGCTCTGGACAGCGCGGCTTTTGCCACAGGGGGGGCTTGGGGGCAAGCCTGCAGGCGGATATTTCGCGACGGGCCGCATTAATTCTGAACGGGACAAAAAGTAGCGCCGCCGGGTGGGCTGGGCTATAGACGGCGCGGACGGATGAAGCAGATGGCAGACGGAAACAGCGAAATAGCAGCGGAAAACCCGGCCAGCGGCCCCCCGGGGCGCAGCAGCGCGGACGAACGGGCGGCGGTGCGCGAAAAACTGCGTGCTGAACGGCTCGCCACCGCCCTGCGGGAGAATTTGAAGCGCCGCAAGGCGCAGGCCCGCGGCAGGGTGCAGACGGGAAAACCCGGCGATCCCCAAGCGTCCGATTGACGCGAAAAGTAACACGCGGTCGATTGGCCGCCAATAAGCTGCTATCGCTATTTGAAACTGGAGCATCTTCCGCTTCGCAGGTAAAATCACCCGCTCGCTTGATGCTCTGGTCCTGAATTTGCCCCCAAGTTGCGCGATGGGCCGCGCGACAGTTCGCAGAAATATCGCAAGCGAGGATTTATGGACCGGATTCGCATCACTGGCGGCCAGAAGCTGAACGGAACAATCCCGATTTCCGGCGCAAAAAACGCTGCTTTGCCCCTGATGATCGCCCCTCTGCTGACGCGCGAAACGCTCACGCTCGAAAATGTGCCACGCCTCAACGACGTCGCCATGCTCATGCGCATTCTCAGCAATCACGGCGTCGACCACACCATTGAGGGCAAGCGCCCCGGCGACCAGCCCAATGCCGGCCAGACCATCCATTTTCGGGCCCGGGAGATTGTGGACACTGTTGCGCCCTATGAGCTTGTGTCGCGAATGCGCGCGAGCTTCTGGGTGCTGGCGCCTCTGGTGGCGCGCATGGGTGAAGCCCGGGTCTCCCTGCCCGGCGGCTGCGCGATCGGCACACGCCCGGTCGATTATCTCTTGATGGCGATGGAGCGGCTTGGGGCGCGAATCGAGATCGAGGAAGGCTATGCCGTCGCCACGGCGCCCAAGGGCCTGCGCGGTGCAGAGATCATCTTTCCCAAGGTGACTGTGGGCGGCACACATACCGCCATCATGGGCGCCGTGACGGCGCATGGTTCGACGCTTATCCGCAATGCGGCCGCCGAGCCCGAAGTCACTGACCTTGCCGATTGCCTCAACAAGATGGGCGCGAAAATTCGCGGCGCAGGCACGCCGACCATCGAGATTGACGGCGTGACCTCGCTCTCGGGCGCGCGGCATGAAGTGCTGCCGGACCGCATCGAGGCGGGCACGTTCGCCATGTGTGCGGCGATGACGGGCGGCGATGTGTTTCTGGAAGGCGCACGGCCCGAAACGTTTCAGGCGGGGCTCGACGCCATCGCGCGCGCAGGAGCCATTGTCACCAGCAACAATCATGGCGTACGCATCCAGCGCAACGGCGCGGGACTTGCTGCCGTGGACATAACGACAGCCCCCTTCCCCGGCTTTCCCACGGATTTGCAGGCGCAGTTCATGGCGCTGATGACGATGGCGAAGGGCACATCGCACATCACCGAAAAGATTTTCGAAAACCGCTTCATGCATGTGTCCGAACTGGCGCGCCTGGGCGCAAAGATCAGGCTCGATGGCGAAACAGCGATTGTGGAAGGCGTGACAAAACTCAAGGGCGCACAAGTCATGGCGACAGACTTGCGCGCGTCCGTCTCGCTCGTCATCGCAGCGCTCGTCGCAGAAGGCGATACAACCGTGCACCGGGTCTATCACCTTGATCGCGGATTTGAGCGGCTCGAACAAAAGCTGGGCGCCTGCGGCGCACTCATTGAAAGGATCAGCGAAGGGGGGTGAGAGGAAAGTTGGAGTCTATTACGGAAAACGCTTGCGCGTGTGGGATATAGTCCATCGCGAGTTGTCAATCACCCGGGATGATCTATTCAGATCAACGCAACCAGTTTTAACCCGAGATAATGACACCGGAAGGGTGCGCTGATGGAAATTGCAAACGAGAAGCGACTTCGCACTCTGGTCGTTACCGGAGCGGACAGCGCGCATTATGGGCTTGCTGGCGATCTAGCAACGAGTTTACGCGAACATTACGGATCGCAATACCAGTTTGCATTTCTCAACTTTTCGCCGACTACTCTACCTTACGGCCTGCCGGAGCAGTTTGATACTGTCGTCGACGTGTCCACAGACTATCATTTGTTCGACGCTACATTGGGATATTATGCTGCTTTTATAGCCGCCAAGGCGAGGCTGCCGGAGCTCTTTCCCGATTACGACTGCTATTGCTGGATCGATTCAGATTGCTGGTTTCAGGGTTCGCAATCGCTTCCAAGAATTCTGCAATGTGTCGAAAATTTCGATATCTGCATACATCCCGAATACGATCCGCATTATTTTATGTTTTCAACGCCAAATGTTCGCACGATTGAAATTTATACACGCAATGAACCGCAGCTGGACGTGACGCTACTGCATCGACCCATGTTCAATACTGGCGTATTCGCCATGATGAAGAGCTCAAAAGTCTGGCCGCTTTGGCAGGCGGCGCTGGCTGATTTGCGGAACCGCCATAAGGCGGGTGAAAACGTATATTTTTCAGATCAAATTCCCTTGCACAGAATTCTTCACACCTTGAATATTTCCATTTTTCCCCTGCGCGCCATAGATAACTGGCAAATTTATGCGAGTACGCCACGTATCGATCAGGCGTCAAAAACCTTGTGCGTTCCAACGCCGCCCTATGAGACAATCGGCCTGGTGCACCTTGCCGGATACACCAAGGATATGATCCTGCACGGCGAAGGCGGTCAGAATTTTACCATGCGTTATAGCGACATGCGCGATTATTTCGACGGGCGTGAGCCTGCCTATGCCCGGGCGCTGCTTGCCAGAATCGTGTCTGAACAAGAGGCCGCTGATTCTGAGTCTGCACGCTCGCGGGAAAAACGCACGAACCGCTGGAAGCGCTTCAAACGTAAGTTTTTTGCCAAACTCTCTGATTAAACCCGGCGCGCGCGTTCGGGTTTGCCAATGCGACAAGGCAATATGTCTCGCGTTGGCGTTATTTTCGAATTCTCGCCGCGGCTCATGTTCTGGTCTTGAACTGGGGACTGGCCGGCACCTGCCCCAACGGCATGAGACATGGGGGAAGTGCAAATTCCCGACGAATCTGGCATGGGTCGGAGCTGACGAAACACCGGTTGAACACGGAGTTCCCCGCAATGACTGAAATGCATTCGCCGCGAACCTGCCTCGCCATTGTTCTGGCTGCAGGCGAGGGCAAGCGTATGAAATCAGAACTGCCCAAGGTCCTGCACAAGGTGGCCGGGCGCAGCATGCTCGCCCACGTATTGGCAGGCGTTGCAGCTGCCGGGGCAGACCGCGTGGCTGTCGTTGTGGGACCAGGGCGCGAAGATGTGGCCAATGCGGCTAGTGGCGCGAATGCCGAGGCCCGCATTTTTGTGCAGAATGACCGGCTGGGCACAGCTCACGCGGTCTTGTGTGCACGCAAAGCGATTGAGCAGGGCTTTGACGATATCATCGTCGCGTTCGCCGATACGCCGTTGGTGCAGCCGCAAACTTTTGCGCGCCTGCGTGGCAAGCTGGCGGACGGAGCTGCGGTCGCAGCGCTGGGATTTGAGGCCGCTGACCCCACCGGCTATGGCCGGTTCATCATGCACGGCGATAGTCTTGAAGCGATCCGCGAACACAAGGACGCTGCGCCCGGCGAGTTGAAGATTGCAACCTGCAACGCCGGCATCATGGCGCTGGCGGGCAAGAGCGCGTTGCAATTGCTCGAATCCATCGGCAATTCGAATGCTCAACAAGAATATTATCTGACCGATGCCGTGGGCGCGGCGCGGTTACACGGCCTTGCCTCCGGTGTCGTGATCGCTCCGGAAACAGAAGTGATGGGCGTCAATGACCGGGTTCAACTGGCCGCCGCCGAAAAGCTTATGCAGGGTCTCCTGCGCGAAAACGCCATGCGCGAGGGCGTAACCATGATCGATCCGGATTCGGTTTTCCTGTGTTTCGATACGAAACTTGAGCGCGATGTATTGATTGAACCCAATGTGTTCTTCGGGCCGGGTGTCGAAGTCAGTGAGGGCGCCATTATCAAGGCCAGCTCCCATCTCGAAGGCGCCCGAATCGGCAAGAACGCCAGCGTCGGTCCGTTTGCCCGGCTACGCCCCGGTGCAAAAATCGGTGAAAAGGCCAAGATCGGCAATTTCGTGGAAATCAAGGCCGCCGACATCGGTATGGGCGCAGCTGTCAGCCACCTGACCTATCTCGGCGATGCCCGCATCGGCGCAAAAGCCAATATCGGCGCTGGCACAATTACCTGTAATTACGACGGTTTTAGAAAATATATCACGGAGGTTGGCGCCGGGGCCTTCATCGGCTCCAATTCCTCTCTGGTTGCTCCGGTCAAGATAGGAGACGGCGCTTATGTCGGGTCCGGCTCCGTCGTCACCGAAGATGTGGCCGCAGACGCCCTGGCGGTTGCCCGTGGCAGGCAAGCCAACAAGCCGGGATGGGCGATTGCATTCAGAGCCGCTGCCATCGAGCGGAAGAAAAAATGAGAGGGGCAGCCCGGTTGCCCGTCGTCGTTATATACCATTACTCAAATTGACTTGAGCCCGGCCCTGACCCGTCCTAGCGATGGCCCGGGAATTGCTGCCAGTACCCGGGATCACGGATTCCGGGTCCCTCGCCCTTTGAGGTACAAGGGCGACAACAGGAGAATCAGGCGCATGTGCGGAATTGTTGGGGTGCTCGGGCAGGCGCAGGTCGCGGACCGCATAGTCGAAGCGCTCAAGCGGCTTGAATATCGCGGCTACGATTCAGCCGGCGTCGCCACGCTCGAACACGGCCATCTGGAAAGACGCCGCGCCGAAGGCAAATTACGCAATCTCGATGAGCGTTTGCGCAAGAATCCGCTGCTCGGCTCCATCGGCATCGGCCACACACGCTGGGCAACCCATGGCCGCCCCACTGAGAATAACGCCCATCCCCATGCCACGGACAAGGTGGCTGTGGTTCACAATGGCATTATCGAGAATTTCCGCGAATTGCGGGAAGAGCTGACAGCAGCCGGACATGTCTTCGTCACAGAAACTGACACTGAGGTGATTGCCCATCTCGTCACCCATGAAATCAACAAGGGGAAGTCTCCCGAAGACGCTGTCGCTGCGTCCCTGCCGCAATTGCGCGGCGCTTTCGCGCTGGCGATGATTTTTGAAGGGCATGACAATCTCCTTGTCGGCGCACGGCAAGGCGCCCCCCTTGCGGTAGGGCGTGGGGATGGCGAAATGTTCATCGCCTCCGACGCGCTGGCGCTGGCGCCGTTTACTGATACGATCGCCTATCTCGAAGACGGCGACTGGGTCGTTCTCGATCGCCATCATTGTAAATTCCGTGACCGCGCCAACGACCCCGTCGAACGGCCCTGGCTAAAAACGCAGGCGTTCGCTTTCCTTGTCGATAAAGGAAACTATCGCCACTTCATGGCCAAGGAAATTCACGAGCAGCCCGAGGTCGTCGGTCGCACGTTTGCGCATTATCTGGATATGTCGGGCGGCCGGGTACGGTTGCCATTTGATTTGCCGTTCGATCCGGAGAAGCTGACACGGATCACGATTTCGGCCTGTGGCACTGCCTATTATGCCGGTCTTACCGCAAAATACTGGTTCGAGCGCTTTGCGCGACTGCCGGTCGAAATCGACGTTGCATCGGAATTCCGTTATCGCGAAGCGCCGATGGACGAGAACGGCTTGATGATTGTCGTTTCGCAATCGGGCGAAACTGCCGATACGCTCGCATCGCTGCGCTACGCCAAGACGCAGGGGCAGAAGATCATGTCGGTCGTCAATGTCCCGACATCCACCATCGCACGCGAAAGCGATGTGGCGGCGCTGACCCTGGCAGGCCCGGAGATCGGGGTTGCCTCCACCAAGGCCTTCACGTGCCAGCTGGCAGTTCTGGCATCCCTCGCCATCGCGTTTGGCCGCGCGCGCGGCAAGATGACCGAAGCGCAGGAGCATGAACTTGTTTCGCAACTGATTGCCATTCCCGGCCTGATGGCGGAAGCCATGAAAGGCGAATCTCACATTGAGAGCCTTGCGGGAAGTCTGGCAAAAGCCCGCGATGTTCTTTACCTCGGGCGCGGCACCAGCTACCCGCTGGCGCTGGAAGGCGCATTGAAACTCAAGGAAATCTCATACATCCATGCCGAAGGGTATGCGGCCGGTGAACTGAAACATGGGCCCATCGCGCTCATTGATGAAGATATGCCTGTGATCTGCATCACGCCGTTCGACGCCGTTTATGAGAAGAGCGTTTCCAACATGCAGGAAGTCGCGGCTCGCGGCGGACGGTTGATCCTGATTGGCGATCAAAGAGCGGCGGAACGGGCGGGTATCAAGTTTGAAGCCGTTATCACCCTGCCAGATATGGCCTCCGACTTTGCGCCCCTTGTCTACGCCGTGCCCGTGCAGATGATCGCCTATCATACGGCGGTATTCATGGGCAAAGATGTGGACCAGCCGCGCAATCTGGCCAAGAGTGTGACGGTGGAGTAATCTTGCTCCGTTTTTAATTAGCCTTCAAAAACGAGCTGATTTTAGGGTCGCGGTGACCCTAATCATCACGACAAATACGCTTAGTGACTGGTACGTTGAGCCTGAACACGCCACTCTAATTTCAACGATTTCTAGCCTTGCTAGTCAGGGATTGACGATGAAGGCGATATCCGATTCACTAAACGCTCAAGGCTTTAAATCGCACTCAGGAAGGGCGTTTTACTCAGAGCTAGTTGGCGCTCTTATTTCGAAGTACCGTAAGAAAGCCAAGTCACGTTACGTCGATAAAACCATATCGGTTGTGAACCTAGACGGAGGGTGGCTTTAAAGAAGCGCCAGCGACCTAATTAGCTGAGTTCGATCACTAGCCCTATAAGGTGATCACCACCACAGCTTGCTTGCTGTTAGGGCTCTGGGAAATAGTAAATTCCTTGGTACTGGATTGCTTCAGGGTTTCGATCAACTTTTCCTTGCTGATGAACATACCAGACTTCTGCGCTTCCTTGATCAGCTGATTTGACATACTTTGGTTCCTTCTTCTTTTTGGGGTTCTTGGCTTCCTCTTTGAGCCACTCTTTGAAAGTTAGCATCAGAACATCTCCTTACGGGCTCTTTGGAAATTTTCCGAGTTGTTGTGGTGCTCATTAAAAAATTTTTTCAAGCAATAACGTATGACCTCTGAGCGGTTGTAGCCCAACCGATCACACAACCCATCAAACTTGTTGATGAAGTCGT
>CAMDKB010000155.1 GCA_945901195.1 Rhizobium sp. Q54 | reverse complement strand
CAAGAACCAGATTCCCTATACTGCGCCTTCAGGCTCGACGTATGATTCCGGCGACTTTCCAGCTGTCCTCGACAAGGCTCTGGAGCTGGCCGACTGGAAAGGTTTCAATGCCCGCAAGAAGAAAAGCGCAAAGCGCGGCAAGCTGCGCGGCCGTGGCATTGGCCAGTTCCTCGAAGTGACAGCGCCGATCACCAAGGAACTGGGCGCGATCCATTTCCAGAAGGACGGTACAGTTACACTCGCCACAGGCACCCACGAACACGGCCAGGGCCACTGGACCACGTTTGCGCAGGTGCTGCATAGCCAGCTTGGCGTGCCTTTCGACAAGATCAAGGTGCTGCAGACAGACAGCAACGATCTCATCGGCGGCGCAGGCACGGGAGGTTCCAAGTCGATCATGAACACAGGCACGGCCATTGTGGAAGCCAGCGCCAAGGTGATCGAGAAGGGCAAGGCAGTCGCTTCGCATCTGCTTGAAGCTGCCGTGGGCGACATCAAGTTTGAGGCGGGACGTTTCTCGATTGCCGGTACTGACCGCTCCATCAGCATCATGGAAATGGCGCAGAAGCTGAACGAGGGCGTGAAGCTGCCCGGCGATACGCCAAAATCTCTCGATGTCGACCATTTCACCGGCATGGGGCCTGCGACCTATCCCAATGGCTGCCATATTGCGGAAGTGGAAGTCGATGCGGAAACGGGCATCACCGAGATCGTGAAATATTCGATGGTTGGCGACTTCGGCACTGTCATCAATCCGATCATCGTCGAAAGCCAGGTGCAGGGTGGCGTCGTGCAGGGCATCGGGCAATGCCTGTTTGAAAGCACGGAATATTCCAGTGACGGTCAGCTGATTACTGGCTCTTTCATGGATTACGCCATGCCGCGCGCTGACACATCCCCGACGATGGTGAACGCGTTCCACAATGTTCCGGCAACGACCAATCCGCTGGGCGTGAAGGGCTGCGGCGAAGCTGGATGTTCGGGCGCGTTGCCCTCCGTCATGAATGCATTGATGGATGCGCTGCGCGATTACGGCATCACCCATATCAACATGCCTGCGACCCCGCTGAAAGTGTGGCGCGCCATTCAGGACGCCAAGAAAAACAAGGCCGCCTAAGGCCGGAAAATTGTCATCCCGGACGCTGCAATCAGCCCGGGATGACCAAGACAAAACAATCACAGGAAACGCACATGCCCAAGGTCGCCGTCACGATTCCCTACTTCGATTTCTTTCCGCATCTGAAGGACGAATTGCGGGCCATCTATCCCGATGCAAAATTTCGTACGGACAGGGTGCGTTTCAACGAAGACCAGTTGATCGATTATCTGCGCGGTCATGATGCAGCCGTCATCGGTATTGAAACGATAACCGAAAAAGTCTTGAGCGCCGTGCCTGAACTGAATGTGCTGTCACTGTGTTCGGCGGGTGTCGATCATATCGACCCTGAGCTTTTGAACCGGCATAACATCAAGATGTGGTGGGCGCCCGGCGTCAACAAGGTTTCAGTGGCGGAGCTGTCCATCTGCTACATGATACTTGCCAATCGCAAGGTTCATTACTTCTCCAATATTCTGCGCAAGGGTGAGTGGAAGGGGCCCGTGGGCTTTGGCGCAGACCTGCGCGGCAAGACCATCGGCATTCACGGGTGCGGCCATATCGGCAAGGAAGTGGTGCGCATGTTGCAGCCTTTCGGCGTGAAGATAGTCATTTGCGACAAGGTCGACATGGCCGACTTCTGCAAACAATATAATGTCGAGCAGGTGAGCCAGGATGAGCTGTTTGCACGATCTGACGTTTTGACGATTCACCTTTCGCGCAATGCATCCACGATCGGCCTTTATACGCGCGAGAACATTGCGAAGCTGAAGCCGGGGATGATTCTGGTCAACATCGCGCGCGGAACGCTCGTTGACGAAGCTGCGCTGAAGGATGCGCTGGATTCTGGCCACATATCCGGCGCCGCCTTCGATGTGTTCGCCGTCGAGCCTGCCAACAGCAATCCACTCATCCATCATCCCAATATGTTCGCTTCGCCGCATATTGGCGCCACGACCAGCGAATCGTGGGAGAACATGCTGCGATCTGGCATGCATGGCGTCGAGAAGGCCTGGACCCCACAATTGGGCGTCTATCCCTTCGATTAGTCTTGCCACTAAGCGCGAGCGCGGCGCAGGGGCGCCCGCTCCGCGAAATTACGGTGTAACGAACGTGTGAAACTACCCGTTGAAAAGTCTGCCAACTTACTTATCTCCAGCTTTACAATGGAACCGGAGCATCATCGTGGATTGGCTATTGAACCCCAACGCACTGGCGGCGTTATTTACGTTGACGGCCCTGGAAGTTGTGCTGGGTATAGATAATCTCATCTTTATTTCCATCACGGCGGCGCGCCTGCCTAAACATCAGCAGGCGATGGCTCGCAATGTGGGGCTTTCGCTGGCGCTGATCATGCGCCTTGGGCTTCTGGCATCGATTGCCTGGATTGTCGGGCTTAAAGCTGAAGTTTTCGAAATATTCGGCAAAGGCTTTTCATGGCGCGACTTAATTCTGATTGGGGGCGGATTCTTCCTGCTCTACAAGGGTACCCTGGAAATTCATGAGCTCATCGAGCAGCACGCTGAGGAACAATCTGGCGCGGCAGTGGCGGTAACAACCTTTGGCAAGGCTATCGCTTCAATATTGATGCTGGATATCGTGTTTTCTCTGGACAGTGTGATAACGGCGGTCGGTATGGCAGACGATATCTGGGTGATGTCCACGGCTGTCATTATATCTGTCATCGTGATGTTGGCAGCCAATGAACCCATCTCACGCTTCATCAATACTCATCCCACCGTGAAGATGCTGGCGCTCGCCTTTCTGTTACTGATTGGTATGGTTCTGGTAGCAGACGGCTTTGGCTTCCACGTGCCTAAAGGATTTGTCTATGCCGCCATCGCGTTTTCGATTGTTGTGGAATCGCTGAACCACATGGCGCGCCGTAAGCGCAGCGACCATTGACAACTTATATCAAGGGCGGTTTCGATTGACCCGTGGGTCGATCGAAACATCCGGCGCAGCAGCCAGTCTCAAATAAAGAACCGCGCGCGTTCGCGCTTGGATGTTACGCAAAGGGGCGTGAAGCGAGCCAGCGCGCGCCATTAATTTCGCACTCTGCATTGAATGTTGCAGGTGCGCCGGCATTGTATGCGCCAGTGGTAATACCTGTGCCTGCGACGCAGACGAGCGGAGAGGAGCCGCGCGGCTGTTCGAGAGACCAGGACTTGAGATCAGCGCCTGCAGCGGCAAGAGCCTCGCGCACCGCCGGCTCGGGATCGCGAGAAAGCATGAGCAAGTCGAACGCCTTTTGGGCTGTTGCAAATCTGGCAGCCTCAGCAGGATTGCTTGCATGGCTTTGAACCATGCGAACCCATGTACCTTTGTACGCAAGCGACATTCTGAGAGCGAATGAACTGCCCAGAGTGGTGGCCGTATCGGTCCGCTGAAAGCGCCCACTGGCGTTGAGATCGGGAGCTACCGACAGGAAGATGTCTTCAGCCGCCGCCCGGCGCGCGTGGACTTCGCAAGGCGCTATCAAGGCCTGCAGGCTTTTGGCATTCCAGTCCGCCGCTTTCATGGCTGCCGCTGCGATCGCAGCGGCTTTTGCAGCCAGCGCCCGTTCGGACCCATCAACTTCACAACGTATTGCGTTGAAGGCGTCGGTGGCGTCGACAAGTTCCAGACCCCCGACTTCGGCAAGAATCGCACGCGCCTGGCGCGCTGGCAGATCGTCCAGATCGATGATGCCAATGCGCTTGGCGCCAGCCGTCGCAAGGCGTTTGCCAATGGCTGTTCCGGGCGCGGGGGTGGGGATCACTTCACCGACCGGCATGACGGTGCCGATCCATTCAGCAACGCGCTTTGAAAGGGCTGTGGCGAAAGCGGGCGTCCCTTCGGGCATCACGCAATAAACGCCCTCCGACCAATAAGGCGTAAAGCCGCTGATCCAGCTGACAGCAGCGGGATGGGAAATGTTTGTGTAGGCGATGAAGGCGTCGAGCTTGTGCGCCTTCATGATGGCGCGCAGTTTTCCCTGCCGCGCGTGAATCGTTTCGATGGGGAGTTCTGAGGCATCCCAGGCCATTAATCCGCGGCGCATGGTCTTGTTCCTTAGTGAGCGGACACGGAAAACAGATCTCGCGGCAGACCACAAAGCAATTCATGGCCGCCGGGGCGCACAACCATTGCGTCTCCCAACACCATGTAACCTGCATCGGGATGATAGGTGTTGGGATGCACGATCATCGTCATGCCGTCGACGAGTTCGATGTCCACATCTTCGAGAATTTGAGGTTTCTGATCGAGGAAAAGGCCCATGCCGTGGCCGCGTACGCGCGTATATTCCGAGGTCGTATATTGTCCCAGACCATATTTGCGGAACACATCATTCTCGGCGCGGGCAACGTCTGCGGCGGTGACGCCAGCCTTGACAGTCTTGATGCCCGCTTCAAGCGCTTCCTGATAGACCGAGAATGCCTTGAGCTGTGTCTCGCTGGCCTGGCCGACAACCAGCGTGCGGCAGACCTGCGCATAATAACCATCGACACAAGGCGATAATTCCGTCGTCACGAGATCACCCGCCTTCAACACCTTGCCGCCGGGAGGGGCCATGCCACGAACCTCCTTGCCGCCAACGCCGATGATCATGAAGTTTTCCGCAATGCCGTGGGCACGGAAGAATCCTTCCATCTCAGCGACGAGTTCATAATCCTTGCGGCCGGGGCGGGCTGCATCGCGAAACACGATGTAACCTTCGTCGCAAAGTTTTGATGCGCGGCGGATGCAATCCAGCTCCACCTCCATCTTGGTCATCAGCAAGCGTTCGATGACCGGCGCGCCATCGGCAAACCGTACGTCATTGCCAGCGTTCACGAGGCCATAAGGCAGGAGATGCATGGGCGAGGCGGCCACGTTGCGATTTCCAGAGCGCATAAGCTGCGCGCGCGCCTCTTTCACAAGCTGTGGCGCATATTGCACATCACAGCCGCTGATTTCGGCGCGGGCGCGCTCACATTCGGTGGGATCGTCGAGCATGAGCGTTGCCGATCCGTCAGCGCGAATAATGGCGATGCCCTGTCCTTCCTGAATGCCGAAATCGGTGGCATAGCGGAGATAATCGGCATGCCAATTATTGCCGATGACAAGAAACACCTCGACGTTTTGCGCCTTCATCGCGTCGGAGAGGGCATCAAGGCGAGCCTTGTGTGTTATGCTGGGCATGTGTTCCCCCTGCTTTGTTTCTTATTCTGCGGCTTGCGCCGTGTAGTTGTAATATTTTCTGGCGAGGTCAGACGAAAGATATCCCTGGGCGACATCATTGGCTACTGCACGCGGATCGCGTTCGTCAGGCTTACCGTAACCACCGCCACCGGCGGTATCGAACAATACGCGATCACCGGGCTCCAGCGGAATTTCTGTGCCCTTGAATACGGTGCGTTCGCCGCCCGCATGACTCTCGATGACGGAAATATTGTGCGCGGCATCGCCGCCGCCATGCACACCCCACGGCGGGATCTTCGTGCGTTCGTTGTTGATCGTCACCTTGCAAGGTACGAGTACCCGATAGGTGATGCGAACGCCCAGGCCGCCGCGATATTTGCCTGCGCCGCCGGAGTTTTCGCGCAATGCATGCTCGTCGACCATGATGGGATAGCGAATTTCCTGCAATTCCACAGGAGAATTGCGCACGTCGCCCTGACAGACAGAGACGCTGGCGTCTTCACCGTCTTCTGCAGGGCGTCCACCCCAGCCACCGCCGAAGATGTTCATCAGCAGAAAGCGGCTGCCATCGTTGCGGAAGCCATAGAAGGAACAGCCACCCATGTCGCCTTTGTGCGCAGCAGGCACGACGTCAGGTAACGCAGGTGCAAGCGCCTTGAGGATGGTATCGATTGTGGTCGGCAGCGCGATGCTCCACAGACCGATGGCCGCGCCGGGTCTGGCGCTGACAATTGTGCCGGGGGGAATGACGACATTGAGCGAACGGAAGCAGCCTTCGTTCACATCGAGATCTGGTGACGTCAGCGCCTTGAAGGCAACGCGTGCGGCGGCAATGCCGCCGGATTCGCCGGAATTCAAAGGGCCGGGCGTCTGCGGATTCATTTCGGAGAGATCAACGGTGAATTTATCGCCTTCAATCTCCACGGTCACCTTGATGCGGATGGGCTTGTCGAGTGTGCGGCCATCGTTGTCGAGCGCGCTTTCGGCAGTGTAAACGCCATCAGGAATTTGCGCGACAACGTGCCGAACTTTTAGATCGGCCTGATCCCAGATCTTTTCGATGCAGGCTTCGACAGTTGCGCGCCCGTAACGCGCGAGAAGTTCCGCATAACGGCGCGCGCCCAGTTGCGCACAGGCCATCTGGGCGCGAAGATCGCCCAAGGCTGCTTCAGGGAAACGCACGTTATCTTTGATGATCTGCCAGAGTGTGTCGTTACGCTTGCCCTCTTCAAATATTTTCAGCGAACGCATCTGTATGCCTTCGGCGAAAATTTCGGAGGTGATGGTTGAACCAAAGCCGATACGCATGCCGCCGATATCGACCCAATGGGCGCGGCTCGCGGCAAAGCCGACAATCTCGCCCTCGAAGAAACAGGGACAATAGATCACTACGTTGTTGAGATGCTGGCCACAGACTTCGCCGTGGTTCATGATGAGGACATCGCCGGGCTTGAAGCCATCCAGGCCATACCGCTTGATGCCGTCTTTGACGGCGACGCCAAGGTCGGCAAGAAATATCGGCAGGCCGCCGCGATTCTGCGAAATCATGCGGCCTTGCGTATCGATGAGGCCGCAGCAAAAATCGCGGACTTCATAGATCATCATGTTGTAGGCTGATTTGCAGAGTGCGTTCGCCATCTCGTCGGCATAGGCGACGATGGAATTGCGAACGACCTCAACCGTGATGGGATGGGCTTGTGCGTTGTTTTTCATGGCGCTCAACCTGCGTTCGCGATGTCGACGATCAGATGGCCTGATTTGGTGACGGTGACCTTGTCGCCGGGATGAACCAGGATGGTGGAATTGGGTTCTTCGATGACGGCTGGGCCCGTCAGCTCAAAGCCGGCAGGCAGGGCAGGGCGCCACAGGACGCGGGCGCGGTGAGGCTTTGCAGGATCGTCATAGATGACATCACGTGATGTTTCCTCGGCTGTTTCCGTTGGGAACCAGTCCTGATTCATCCATTCCTCGGCGATCGTGTCATCCTTGCGTGCAGTGATGACCAACCGCACGTTGACTATTTCCATATTCTCTTCCATCGCCGCCTGGCCGTAGCGCAGATCGTGCTCGATGTCGAAGAGCTTGCGCACCTTGCTGGTGTCGCCCACCAGCATATCGGGGCCGCTGACGGGAATGGCGAGCGCATGTTCCTGGCCGACATATCGCAGATCGGCATAAAAGCGGAAATCTGCGACGGCATCGGAAATCTGATCGCGCTGCATCCGATCCTTGCCGGTAGCGGCAAGTTCATCGAACACTTGCCGCACAAGGCTTTCCTGCAAAGCCCCTAACCGGCCAACAAGCGTGCGCACAAAGTCCTGCCGCCAGGTCGCCATCAGCATGCCAAGCGCAGAGAATGTGCCAGGCAATTTGGGGATGACGACTTTGGGAATAAAAATTTGCCGCGCTACACTGATGCCATGCAGCGGACCTGCGCCTCCAAAGGCGATCATCGCGGTTTCGCGTGGATCGACGCCCTTGTTCACGGAGACAGCGCGCACCGAGAGCGACATGTTCGTGTCTGCGATTGTAGCTATTCCGAAAGCGGCTTCTTTCACCGAGAGGGAAAGTGGCTTGCCGACTTTCAGCTCAATGGCGCGTTCGGCAGCAGCGACATCAAGGCCCATGCTTCCGCCAAGAAAGCGTCCGCCATTGATGCGGCCCAGAACGAGATCTGCGTCGGTCACCACAGGATCCAGTGAGCCCTTGCCGTAACAGGCAGGTCCCGGATCGGCGCCAGCGCTTCTGGGGCCGACGTGCAGGCCAAGGGCTTCATCGACCCAGGCAATAGAGCCGCCACCCGCGCCAACTTCAACGATATCGACGACTGGCAATTGCATGGGCTGGCCCGAGGCGTGATCGCCAATGACATAGCCTTCCTCGATCGCCGGTTCGCCATTTGTGATGAGGCTCGATTTGGCTGTTGTGCCGCCCATGTCAAAGCCGATGCATTGCTTGAGGCCGAGATGCTGGGCGAGGCGTCCGGCGCCAATCATGCCAGCGACAGGGCCAGATTCCATCATCGAAACGGGTTGCGCGCGCGCCTGATCGAGCGACATGACGCCGCCATTGGAGCGCATCATGTTCATCTTGCCAGCAAAGTTCTCGCCCCGCAGGTAAGTTTCCAGCGTGCCGAGATAATTGCTCACGCGTGGCCCTACGAAGGCGTTCAGCACTGTTGTTGAAGTGCGCTCATATTCGCGGAATTCGCGCAGGATTTCGTGGCTCAGAGTGACGAACAGGTCGGGATGAACACGGCGCAGGATTTCACCGGCCATACGTTCGTGATCGGGATTGGCCCATGAATGAAGGAAGCACACCGCAATGGCTTCTATGCCGTTCTGTTTGAGTTGTTCCGCCAGCGCCTCGACATCCTGGGGGTCAAGTGGTGTAACGATTTCGCCCGATGCGTTCACACGCTCGTTGACTTCGAATGTGAAGCGCCGTTCCACCAGTGGCTTTGGACGATGAAAGAACAAGTTAAAAGCTTCAATCCGATTGCCGCGCCCGATGGCGTACACATCGCGGAAGCCCTTGGTCGTTATGAGAGCAGATTTCGCGCCTTTGCGCTCAAGCACGGTGTTGATGGCGATCGTTGAGCCGTGCAGCACCTCACCGAGTTCTGGCACGTTGCAATGGGCCAGCTCCAGCGACTTGGCAAAGCCGATTGTCGGATCGGCGGGTGTGGTCGATGTCTTGGATGTGACGATCTTGCCGTCGATGCAGCCAACCAGATCAGTGAATGTGCCGCCAATGTCTACGCCTACGATATTCATGGCTGTTCTGCCTTTTTGGTTTTGACTTCGGTTTGCTTGTGTTTGCCTGGTGTGAGGCGATGTTCGGCGATGCGAACAAGCTCGTTAAAGACAATGGCGATAAAGGCCAGCGAACCAATCAGCGCGAAGAGCGGGCCCGGATTGAAGTCCTCGGCGAAGACCTTGGTGTAATACCCTACACCTGACGTGGAGACATAGAGTTCGGCGAGAATGACGCCAAGCAAGTTGAGCGTCATGCCCAGGCGCAGACCGTTGAACAGACTAGGCACCATATGTGGCAGGATGATGTGGCGGATGATGTCAAAGCGCGAGGCGCCCATGCTTCGCGCGGCGTTGAGGTGCAGCTCACGTACTGAGCGCATGCCCGAGACGACATTGATGATGATGGGAAACACAGCGTGACTGAAGCCGAAGGCGATCTTGGCCGCGGAGCCAAGGCCAAAGGACAGCACAAGCAACGGCAGGAAGGAAACCTGCGGGATCACATAGAGTATGAGTATGATCGGAAAG
>CAMDKB010000154.1 GCA_945901195.1 Rhizobium sp. Q54 | reverse complement strand
ATGACCCGAACCCGAAGATCGTTCGAATAGCTACGCGGCATCGCAAGTCTCCATGCTCGCCCCAGCAGGAGGATTGAATCTGATTTGCCGCGTCTTGGGAATCCCTGAACCCAGATTTCGATTCAAATTCGCTGCAAGGCGCTCTAATGCTGCGCATCAACGCGCAAGCCTTTACCTTCGAGGCCGCCAATCCAAGGCATGAACATGAATGGATTGTATGGAAGGACACAAAACTACCCGATGACACCATCCTGATGCCCGGCGTGGTTTCTCACTGCCTTCATCTGGTGGAACATCCCGAGCTGGTCGCCCAGCGGATCGAACGATTTGCCGCCATCGTCGGGCGCGAGAGGGTTGTCGCCTGCAATGATTGCGGATTTGCAACCTCAGCAGCCGGTGACGAGGTCCATCCCGACGTCGCCTGGGCAAAGCTCGAAGCCATGACCGAAGGCGCAGCGATCGCCTCACGCAGATTGTGGGGGCGTTCTGCCTGATATGGCTGGCCACGGCAGACCTGGCCAGCTTGCCCTGCCGCCCGATTTAGTCGTCTATTGTCCCCAACAAATCAAAAATGCGGGAGGTTATTCATGGCCGCTTTTACCATGGCTGGAACTTTGGGCGAATTCATCGAACGCAACGGGCGCGATCACGCCAACCGCGCAGCGCTCGTTTATGATGGACGCACTTACACCCATGCCGAATATCGCAATCGCGCCTATCGCCTCGCCAATGCACTTTATGCGAAGGGATTGCGTCGGCAGGACCGTGTCGGCGTCCTCGCGCAAAATTCGAATGCCCATTGTGAAGCCTATGCGGCCTGTGAAGTTACCGGGTTCATCACTGCTTCCGTGAATTATCGCCTCGCTGTGCCGGAAATCACCTGGATTCTGAAAGACGCCGCACCGGCAGTGCTGATTTTCGATACCGAATATATTGATACAGTTACGCGCATCCGCGCCGAGTTTCCGGAACTGCAGCATTATATCGTCATAGGAGAAACCGGCAGCCAGCCCTTGCCAGACTGGGTTGAGCGTTATGAGGATGTTCTGGCGTCTTCGACTGATGCGCCGCCGCCCATTCGTCCGCGACCTGACGATATCGCCTATCTCATCTATACCAGCGGTACGACCGGACGGCCCAAGGGCGCGATGCTCGACCACAAGGGTCAGGTGGGCTTCATCGAAATGCAGGCCATCGAGATGAGCCTGCGGCAGATCGACAAAATTCTGGTTGTCATGCCTTACTATCATATCGGAGCGAAATGCAGCCATTTGGCGGCTTGCCTGAGTGGCGGGACGGTCATCTTGCATCGCTCCTACGATATTCAGCAGGTCGCTCTCTCCATACAGAATGAACGCGCGACGCTCGCCCATCTTGCCCCCATCATGGCGCAGGATCTGCTTGATCTGCGCGAAAAGGAAAGCTTCGATCATTCGTCGTTACGCTTGGTGCTTTATGCGTCCGGGCCTATGGCAGCGACGCAATTGCGCCGGGCAATTGCGGCCTATGGGCCCATCTTCATGCAGGTCTATGGCATGACCGAAACCGGGCTTGGGACTGTGCTGCATCCGCACGACCATATGCCCGACGGCACACCCGAGCAGGTGCGAAAGCTATCTTCTGCAGGCCAGGCAGCGCGTGGTTATGATATCCGCGTGGTTCGCAATGACGGGACGGATTGCGATTTTGAAGAGCTGGGCGAAATTCTGATCAAGGGCTCCGGTGTCATGCGCGGCTACTGGAATAATCACGCGGCCTCGTTTGCCGCGCTGGAAGAGGGCTGGATGCGCACTGGCGACATCGGGACTTTCGACAAGGACTTTTTCCTGTATGTCCTCGACCGCAAGAAGGACATGATCATTTCCGGTGGGGAAAACATCTATCCGCGAGAGGTCGAGGAAGCGATCTATCATCATCCCTCTGTGGCCGAGGTCGCGGTGATTGGCATGCCCGACGCGCGATGGGGCGAATCTGTAAAGGCTTATGTCGCGCTCAAGCCAGGCGAGACAGCAAACGAGGAGGAGATCATCGCACATTGCCGCAACATGATTGCGAGTTACAAGAAGCCCAGGCAGGTCGTTTTCGTCGAAGCGTTGCCGCGCCTTCCCAACAAGAAGATCGACAAAAAGCAATTACGCGCCGCCGACTGGGCGGGCAGAGAGCGGCAGGTGAATTGAGCGCAGGAGCAAAGCACAGTGCAGCCTTTTTATTGCGCACTGCACAATTTGTTGGCGTATGCTGTCGAAATGACTGCGCTTCACCACCAGCATAAGCGTAGCCACCTACTGAAGTCCGTCAGATCCGCAAGGAAAGCTGAACACCGTAGTAAATTGCTATAACTGATAATATTTTTACGTTTGTTCAAACCCGTTTGTTTAAATTCTCTGATTGCGATCACGTATTGCAGTTTCCCCGAGGCGTTTGGCACAAAGCTTGCTGGTCTCCTTGCATCGCACCAAAAACGGTGACGTGCTTAAGGAGGCTGTTGTGACGACTGGCGCAGGGCTCGTTCTTGAAGACGTTTCCATGATCTTCCGTTCAGGAGGTCAGGAATTTACCGCACTCTCCCCGCTTGATCTGGAAGTTCCGGCAGGCCGGTTCATTTCGCTGATAGGCCCCTCGGGCTGTGGCAAAAGCACAATCTTCAACATTGTCGCTGGCTTGCAGGCGCCCACGTCCGGCCGGGTAACGCTTGATGGCGAAGACATTACCGGGATGATCGGCCAGGTCGGTTACATGTTGCAGAAAGATCTGCTCCTGCCCTGGCGCACGGTGCTCGACAATGTATCGCTTGGTATGGAAATTCGCGGCATACCGCTGAAACAAGCGCGCGAACGCGCGTTGCCGTTGCTGCATCGCTATGGCCTTGGCGGCTTTGAATATAATTATCCATCATCTCTCTCCGGTGGCATGCGCCAGCGCGCTGCGCTGCTTCGCACACTGCTCGTCGATACAGATCTTATTCTTCTTGATGAGCCCTTTGGCGCTCTTGATGCGCAAACCAAATCGCAAATGCAAGAATGGTTGCTGCAACTCTTTGGCGACTTTGGCCGCACGGTGATTTTTGTCACGCATGACGTGGAGGAAGCCGTCTTCCTCTCGGACGACATCTACGTGATGGCGAGCCGGCCAGGGCGGGTCATCGACAAGATGCCCGTAGATCTGCCACGCCCCCGGGATCGTTCACTCGTCACTACGCCACGCTTTGTGGCCATGAAGAAATATTGCCTCGATCTTTTACACACACATGGGCAACCGGTTGAAGAACAGCAGGCCGCATAACCCAAATCTGAAACTAAACTGTGGAGGTTCGACATGAACACCAAAACTTCGGCTATGCCAACGCTATTATCCTGGGCCAATTACTCCCGCAAGAATGCAAATCCGGCGGTTCAAAGAAAAATAAAACGGCGTTTGCCGGTGCAAAAATTGTGGAGCACCACGTTGCTCGTAAGCGTGCAGGTTGGCATGCTCATCGCGTTTCTCCTGCTTTGGGAAGTAGCTGCAGTATACAAGGTGGTTGATCCATTCTTCTGGTCGCAGCCCAGTGCGATCTGGTCAACACTGATCGTTTTCCTCGCAGAAGGGAATGCAGCGACAGACATCGCCTTTACATTCCGGTCGACAATCTTCGGATTTATCATCGGCACATCGGCCGGATCACTGCTGGGAATGTCTTTCTGGTGGTCCCGCAACTACGCCCTTATCATGCAGCCCTATATCATATGCCTTGAATCCATACCCAAGCTGGCATTGGCGCCGTTGATCATTCTTGTCTTCGGCATGGGGCTCGCATCGAAAGTGGCGATTGCCACGGCGCTGACCCTCATTGTCTCGACACTCACGGCGTATTCAGGTGTGCAGGCTGTCGATAAGGACCAGGAAAAGCTTTTCTATTCCCTGGGAGCAAGCCGTTTGCAGGTCTTTATGAAGCTTGTCATTCCATCCTGCATCCCCTGGATCATTTCCATCCTGCGCGTGAACATCGGGCTCGCGCTCACAGGCGCCATCGTTGGAGAATTCGTATCCTCTCAACACGGTCTTGGCCGCACGATCCTTTATGCAGGTTCGACTTATGAAATCTCTCTCGTATGGGTAGCCGTGCTCGTGCTCTCCGCACTTTCGATCGTGATGTACGCCAGTGTTTCATGGCTCGAAAGTGTGTTGCGCAAGGGTGTCGTGCACTAACAAGCCTCGCAAATAAAAAACTTTTAACACAGGAGTGTCGCATGTTTAAATCGAAACGGATCGGCTCGGCGTTGGCGCTTTCACTGCTGATGAGCGCCGCGTACATGCCGGTATCGCAAGCACAGACAAAAACCCTTATCATTGCTGAACCCGTGCATGGCACAGGATATCTGCCGCTCTACGTCGCGATCAGGAACGGCTATTTCAAGGCTGAAGGCCTCGATGTTCAAATCCTTACCGTGGAAAGTGGTGCGGGCCACACCAATGCGGTGCTGACCAAACAGGCATTTGCCTTTATCGGTGGGCCTGAACACAATGCTTTCGCAAAGATCAAGGGTGCCGAATTGCGCGGCGTCGTCAACGTGGTCGATCGCGGCAATATCTACTACACGGCGCGCGCCGGACTTGCGCCCGCGCCGGGTCAGTCCATGGCTGATTTTTTCAGAGGCAAGTCGATTGCCGTGAGTTTCTTCGGCGGTACGCCTAATTCCATCACGCGCTATTATCTGAAGCTTTGGGGACTCGACGACAAGAAGGACGTGGTCCTCAAGGAGATGGCTACCGGCGCCGTACTTGCGGCTGTCAAAACCGGCGCCGCGGAAATTGGCGTCACGACCGAACCAGTTCTCACGCGCGGTGTTCAACAAAAGATCTGGGGTGAGCCATTTCTCAATGTGCCCAAAGATCTCGGCCCTTATGCCTATTCGACGCTCAATATCCGACTTGACTCTATCCAGCAGGAGCCAGCGACAGTCGCAAAATTCGTGAAAGGCGTCGTTGCCGGACTCAAGGCTACATACGCTGAACAAGACAAAGCGCTGGCGATCGCCAAACTGGAATTTCCCACCATGACACTTGAAGATCTCAAGGCGACGCTTGATCGCTCGTTCGCCGATGAAATGTGGAGCAAGGACGGCATGATCTCGGCCGCTTCCTGGACCACAGGTGAGAAGGTCGTGCTCGATGCAGGAATTCTCAAAAAGCCTGTTGCATATGATGAAATCATCGACATGCAGTTTGTGAAAACCCTGCATTCTGCATTGAAATAAATAAGCAACCTGAAGTCTGCACAACAATTTAAACAGGAGAAGTCAAATGTCAGAACCAATCTGGAACGAATTTTTGACCGAACGTGACAAGGCTGTGTTTGCTGCGTCCGGTTACGGTGCGCGCGGTGGCTTTGGCAAGCGTCCCGCATTGCTCGTAATTGATGTGAACTACGCCTTTTGCGGCGACAAATCGGAACCAATTCTTGAATCGATCAAACGCTGGCGCAATTCCTGCGGCGAAGAAAGCTGGCCTGCAGTAGCGGCGATCAAGTCCCTTATCGACAAGTCGCACGAGAAAGGCATTCCGGTCATCTACACCACGGGCGTGCGCCGCGCTGACAACTGGGATTCGGGTTCGTGGAGTTGGAAAAACAATCGCAGCAGCGAAATGCCAACCGTGCCAGTCTCCAATATCGACGGCAACCAGATCGTAGATGAAATTGCGCCATCACCCCAGGACATCGTCATATACAAGCAGAAGCCGTCCGGCTTTTTTGGCACTAACATGACAAGCTATCTGACGCTCCTGGGTTGCGACAGCGTCATTGTCACTGGCACAACGACATCCGGCTGCGTGCGGGCGACCGTACTGGACGCCTTCAGCCAGAATTTCCATGTCGCGCTAGCCGAAGAAGGTTGCTTCGACCGTTCACAGGCCAGCCACGCCATCAACCTTTGCGACATGAACGCCAAATACGCCGATGTCGTAAAAACAGCGGAAGTCATCACCTATTTTGACAGCCTCGCCTCCGATATGTTTGACTTGCCCAAGGGACCGCCCGCGGAAATGCCCAAAGCCGTCAATTATTGAGGAGTGCATCATGTCCGAAGACAAGCCGCGTATCTGGGATCAATACCTGACTGAGCGTGATAAACAGGTTTTCAAAGCTTCCGGCTTTGGCGCCAAGGGTGGTTTTGGCAAACGCCCTGCGCTCCTGATTATTGACGTGAGCTACGGTTTTGCTGGCGACAAACCCGAGCCTATTCTGGACTCAATCAAGCGCTGGAGTAATTCCTGCGGCGCTGAGAGCTGGGACGCCATAGCGGTCATCAAATCGCTCGCGGAAACATTCCGCGAGCGCAAGATGCCGGTCATTTATACAACCGGCGTGACCCGTCAGGACGGTTGGGACATTGGCAGCTGGGGCTGGAAGAACACACGCACCATCGAATCTGTTCCCGGCCCGCATCAGAATATGGACGCCAACGAAATCGTGCCGGAGATTGCGCCGCAACCACAAGATATCGTGGTGCTCAAGCAGAAGCCTTCGGGATTTTTTGGTTCCAATCTGGCCAGCTATCTCAACCTTCTGGGGTGCGATAGTGTGATTGTGACGGGCACCACAACGTCGGGCTGTGTGCGTGCGTCCGTGATCGACGCCTTCAGCATGAACTACAGAGTGGCTATCGCCGAGGACGGTTGTTTTGATCGCTCCCAGGCGAGCCATGCCATCAACCTGTGCGACATGCATGCCAAATATGCTGACGTCATGCCCGGCGCAGACATCATCGAATGGCTGAAAACGCAACCAGATGATCTCTTCCCCAATCTGCCCAAGGGCAGCGAAGTGCCGCCACGCGGTGTGCCGCTGAGGCTTGTCAGCAGCGGGGCTTGAGAGACGGCTGAGCGCCGCTCTAACGGCGCTCAGCCACCATCATATAATTAACGTCACTATCGCGCGATGTCCGCCATTCGCGCGATAGTGGATTGTAGATGACGCCGGTGCGGTTCGATACCTCAAGCCCGGCATTTTCGATGAACCCTGTCAGCTCGCGCGGGGTGATGAATTTCTCCCATTGATGCGTGCCTGCGGGCACCCAGCGCAGAACGTATTCCGCGCCGATGATGGCAAGCGCAAAACTTTTCAGTGTACGATTGAGCGTGGAGACAAAGAGCAGGCCTCCCGGCTTTACCAGCGAGGCCGCCGTCGCAATGAAAGCGGCAGGTCTGCGCACATGTTCGACGACCTCCATGGCGCAAACCACATCAAACCGCTCACCGGCGGCTGCCAAAGCTTCGGCTGTGACTTCGCGATAGGTGACCTCGACGCCTGTTTCATCGGCATGGGTGCGGGCGATTTCGAGGTTGCCTGCAGCAGGGTCGATACCTGTGACAGCGCCACCCAGCCGCGCGAGGGGTTCTGAAAGGATGCCCGCGCCGCACCCGATGTCCAGAATGGACAGACTTGAGAGAACGCCGGGCATTTCCACATCCCGCGCGCCGCCACCGGGCCCAGCAAAATGTTGCGCCATCGCATCACGAAGCCAGCGGATGCGGACCGGGTTCATCCGGTGCAGGGCCTTCATCGGCCCGGTTTCGCTCCACCATTCCGCCCCCATCGCGGCGAACTGGGCGACTTCGCGCGGATCGACACTGGAGCGGGTGGCATCAGCTGAATTCATCATAATCGTCCTTACGGCTCTATTATCTCCCAAAGGAGCGTTGACAGCCCGGCATGCCCTCGTCATCTATACGCGCCCTACAGGGGTTGTCATCCCGGACGCCGCAGGGCATCCGGGAACTTGCCGGATTTTCTCTCGGGATCCTGGCTTTCCGCTTCGCTGCGGCCGGGATGACAACCTTTTTATCATCCCTTTCCGTGCAGAAAGCAGCATGGCCCGTCTAGTCATGAAATTCGGCGGTACGTCCGTCGCCAATATCGAACGCATCCGCAATGTCGCGCAGCACGTCAAGCGCGAGGTGGATGCTGGCCATGAAGTGGCTGTCGTGGTGTCGGCCATGTCCGGCAAGACAAACGAACTTGTGGCCTGGTGTCGCGACGCCTCGGTGCTGCACGACGCGCGCGAATATGACGCCGTTGTCGCGTCCGGAGAACTGATCACAGCGGGCCTGCTGGCCATCGCGCTGCAGGATATCGGCATTCAGGCCCGCTCCTGGCAGGGCTGGCAGATTCCCATCCTGACGGACAATGCGCATGGCTCCGCCCGTATTGAATCCATCGACGGTACGGAAATCATCAAGCGGTTTACTGAACGCGAGGAAGTTGCTGTGATCGCCGGCTTCCAGGGCATTCACAAGGACACAGGCCGGATCACAACGCTGGGCCGGGGCGGCTCTGATACCAGCGCGGTCGCAATCGCCGCGGCCATCAAGGCCGACCGTTGCGATATCTACACGGATGTGGACGGCGTCTACACGACCGACCCGCGCGTCGTCCCCAAGGCGCGCAAGCTGGAGAAGGTGGCGTTCGAGGAAATGCTGGAAATGGCGTCCCTGGGCGCAAAGGTTCTTCAGGTCCGTTCGGTCGAGGTCGCGATGGTGCACAAGGTGCGCACATTCGTGCGCTCATCCTTCGACGATCCGAAGACCCCTACCGAAGGCACACTTATTTGCGACGAGGAGGAAATCGTGGAACAGCAGGTCATCACAGGCATCGCCTTCTCGCGGGACGAGGCCCAGATCACGCTGCGCCGCGTCGCGGACAAGCCGGGCGTTGCTGCAGCGATTTTTGTGCCGCTGGCCGACGCCAACATCAACGTCGACATGATCATCCAGGTCGTTTCGGGTGATGGGGCGAAGACCGACATCACGTTCACCGTTCCGGTCGCCGAATACGAGCGCGCTACGACTATTCTTGAAAAGGCCAAAGCCGAAATCGGCTACGAGGCGTTGCAGGGCGCAACAGACGTCGTGAAAATTTCAGCCATTGGCGTGGGCATGCGCTCGCACGCCGGCGTTGCGGCCCGCGCCTTCAAGGCGCTCTCCGACAAGGGCATCAACATCCGCGCAATCACCACGAGCGAGATCAAGTTCTCGGTGCTGATCGACAAGGATTACACGGAGCTTGCTGTGCGCACGCTGCATTCGCTCTATGGGCTGGACAAGGTGTGAGCGGACATTATCCGTTTACAAACACGCTTGCCCATTCCGGATGCCGGCGTTTTTGCGCGGCGACGTAGGAACAGGCCGGGATAATCTTAAACCCTTCGGCCTGCGCGTCCGCCACCAGTCGTTCCACCAGTTGCGCTGCGATGCCCTGCCCCTGAAATGCGGGCGGAACGCCGGTATGGTTGGCGATCACAATACCGGGCGCGCTGCGGCGGTAGACAAGTTTACCTTCTCCTGCAGTACCTTCTATCGTGGCTATATAGCGACCGCCCTGCGCGCCGTCCTCGCGATGAATGTGTGTCTTGAGCGCCATTTCAGCCTCCTTAGAGCGCCTCGCGCCTAATTTGGATCATATCCCGCGTGCCTAAAATAGTTGGCGCATTCTTCCGACGCAAATTCGCCGAGGAGTTCGCCTATTTTGGTCCACAATCCCTCGACAGTTCGCTTCGCTGCTTTGCGCAAGAGCGCTTTG
>CAMDKB010000153.1 GCA_945901195.1 Rhizobium sp. Q54 | reverse complement strand
CATAATCCAGCGCTTCTGTAATCCAGATGACAACTGCAAACGCCAATATAGCCAACATGCGCTGGCCGGCAGGAGGGAGCCCGACGGGCGCCGGCAATATCAGGACCAATGCGAGGGCTGCCAGCGCGAGCGCCAAACCCCAGGAGAATTTATACTGTCTTGAAGCCGTAGTGAGAGTCGGTGGTGAAGGGGTTACCGTAAAAGCCGTCATGCCATGATCCTCCGTACTTGCCTGCTCAAAGGCGCGACGGCAGATGTCTTTTATTATTGCTGCCTCTGCTTAAATCATCACACGAAGTGAATATAAGACATTGATGCATCGCAAACGCGGATAATGCCCAAGGTGGTGCTTTTGCGATAGCGATGGGTCAAGCTTCATCGCCTTGCTATGATACGCGGGCTGGCGACGCCATTCAGCGCCAGCGCGGCGGCCACCTGCTTTTCGAGATTGGTGATGTAAGCAGGCGGCTGGTTACCGTCGCGATCTGTTGGGCCACTGCCGTGGATCAGCAGCATGGCGGGAAATCCGCCCTCGCGTTCGCCAACAGGAGGTGTCAGCGTGCCGACGATTTTTACGCCGCCGGCACCCATGAACTCAACCCTTCGCTCACTCATAGCCTGCGCTCCACTTAACCCGGCCACGACGAGAAGGGCAGCCAGAACGTCTCGCTTCAACATGGTTCTTTCCTCAAGTGCCGGCATGTTTCCGCTACCGTTCAACGGTAAAGAACTTCGGGTCCCGGGCGCCTTGGCAGTTTTGGCCATTCAGTTCTGGGAAGACTGACAGACGGCAGCGGCTGATCAGCCGCAATTGTTGTGCCCGCATTGGGCAATGGAGCCGGCGCCGGGCTTGCTATCGGCGCATTGGCGTGTTGGCGCGGTATTTGTGCTGGCGCAGGTGCGGCGGCGCCACGTGCCAGTGCTGCAGCCGCCATGCGCTTCTTCACGAGAATGTCGAGATCGGTTGCGATGCCTGTTGATGGCGCGCCCTGTGCGCACATGACGATTGCGCGGCCTGCATAAACAAGGACGCCGTGATGTTTCTCATCGATGGATTGCACAAAATATTGCTCGATGGCGCGGCCTTCCCGGCGCATGGCGTTTACGAACGCGACCTGATGCTGCACGCCGACGACCTGATCCTGCGGGTCAGTGACCACGATAATGCGGGCGCTCTTGTTGGCGGAGATCAGGCCCGCAGCGTCCATGGGGTCGAAATAATTTTTGGCAGGATCGCCAGTGGCGCGCGCCTGACGCAAAAGGGACAGAAGCCCGGCGCCCGGGACGGCGCAAGCGATATCACTGCGCAACGCCAGCAAGCCGCCGATCAGGCCGGAACCGCCGGACTGGCCCACAAGGTGAAAGCCATCATACCCGTGCCGCTGACCAATGAGATCGAGGGCAGCGTTGATCGTGTGCAGTTCCAGCACCGTACGGCGAAGGCGATGGTGACCTGAAGAGCCGTCCACGCCTATGCGAGCCAGATATATCCCTGGTGCCTTGGCTGCCTTGGAGAAATTGTCGGCGAACTTGAGAAGATTATCCGTGTCAGTGTCTTTTGTATCTGCGGGCGGATTGAAGTTTTTGGTCTTTATATCCATCGTGCCGAATTGGTCGCCCTGCAAGAAAACGATAGGTTTGCCGCTGACTCCGCCTGCCGTCGAAAGGTAATAGCGGATACAAAAATTGTGACCGTGCATGCTAACCCACACAGCCTGACTCGTCTGCGAACATTGATTTTGCGAAATTTCAATGCCGCGAAGCATGTCGCCAACGCGAATGATTTCGGCGCTGGCAGGCTGCACGACAGAAACCGCTGCCAGCATAGCCCCGGCAAAGACATGCCCCGCTCGAACATATGTTGAGAACTGCGCCATCTGCCTGACCCTTTTGGGGTGACGGGCGGGCTGATGTTTTTCGCATCGCCGGGCCGCCACAACTTGAGATCAGGTTTAGCGCCGGGCTGGGGAGACGGATGTGCGCAGAAGCACGGGGTGGAGCCAAAAATCCAGGGCCCCACATTCACTGCCGCGTGGCCCGCGCCAAATCCGGTGCGGGCAAGCGGGTCAGGGCCTATCTTGTCCCAATGAAAAAAGCCGTTGCCGAGCTGCGTTAGACAAATCTGAACATTGGCAAGCCTGGTTTCACTTCTTTGGTTCTTTTACTCCGGAGCTTTCACAGCGTGGCGCGCTATAGCAAGCGCATCGGGCTGTACTTCGTGCAGCTTGCGCACGAAGTCCCTCATCTCCGGGCCGGTCATGGGTGAAATTTCCGCTTTCATCCGCTCGGCCTCGCCGAGCATCGTCCCGTCCTTCATTGTTTCGTCGAACGCTTTTTGCAAGGCGCTCAGTCGATCAGCCGGCAAAGACGGCGGAGCAATGACGGGTCGGCCCATCCGCTGGGGCGCCAGGACCAGACCAAGTGCTGCGCGCTGGGTTTCATTCTCGGCGAGTTCGATAATCGTCGGCACATCGGGCAGCATTTGAGAGCGCCTGGAGCTAAGCTGAACGAGCACGTTGACCTTGCCTTCCTTGATCCAGTCGGGATGAGACGCCATGAGCGAGCCGAGTGTGCCGCCCACGTAGGAATCAAGCTCTCCCTTTTCCATGGCGAAATAGACTTTGTCGGTTCCAGTGTATCCGAGAATGACCTTGATTTTCGTGCCGAACATCGAATTGAGCATGCTGGAAAGCACGAAGCCGTCAGAGGCGACCCCCTGCGTACCCGTGGTGATCTGCCGGTCGCGCAATTGTTCGAATTTGGTAACTCCGGTTTTCGCCCAAGTGAATGCAAGTGTCGTTTCTTCACTCATCGAACCGATATAATTCAGCGTGAACGCATCATAGCGGATTGTCTTGGGATCGGCGGTCTGGAGGAGAGCGGCTATCGGCAGCGAGCGGTTAATGACGCCCAGCACGGTGCCATCACGAGGCGCTGCTTGCGCGACGTGATTGGCCGCAGTGAGGCTGCCGCCACCTGGCATGTTCTGGACAATTATCCGCGGTTGGCCGGGAATATATTTTCCGTAATGGCGCGCGAGGAGACGGGCGTACAGGTCGTAACCGCTGCCGGGCGTATAGCCGACGATGATACTGATGTTGTGCGCGGCATAAAATTCAGCCGGCGATTGCGCATTTGCCGTGACACTGGTTGCAATCAGAAGCGCTGCTGTCTTCAACAAAGTACTGCGGTGTTTCATCGTCCCCTCCTGCTATGCAAATCCATCGTATGCCATGCGAACGGGCTTGTGGCGTTTCTCAAGGCCAGTCCTCCGTTTGAAGCCCTCTTATATTTCGATCCCGATTCCGGCAGCCCGCGCTTTCTTTACGATCAAATTGGCAAGCGCCATATAACCGACGCCTTGATCTGAGTTTTGCTTGAAGAGCGTGATCTCGCGGTCGTTTTCGCGGCCCATGATTTTTCCGCTGGCAAGCTGCCCGAGATCGATAATCGCATCCCAGCTTGTCAGTCCGTTGTGGACCGGCTGGAAGAGATCTCCCTGCTCGTCCTGAATGGCCTGATCCTTGAGCGTGGCGACGATCCGGTTTGAACGGCGAATAACTTCATCATCGAATTCGCGGCGTGGTTCGGCGACCAGGCCTTGCTGAAAGACCGCCTTGTTGCTGCCGACGATCGACGTAACATGCTGTCCGGGAACCAGCCATTCGCCATGCAGAACCGGCGTGTTGCTGCCAGTCGCCAGACAGATGATATCGGCGCCGCGTGCAGCCGCCTCTGCGGTGTCGACGACGACAAGCCGGGCGCTTACATGCGGTTGCATCCGATCGACAAAGGCGGCCCGGTTTTGATTGCTGCGGCTATAGATCCGGACTTCGTCGATGGCCGGCCGAATTGCGCACATCGTCACAAGATGCCGGCGCGCCTGTCGGCCCGTGCCATAAAGTCCGAGTATGCGCGCGTTCTGGCGCGCCATGAGATCGGTCCCCACAGCACTGGTGCAGGGCGTCTCTGTTCCCATCGCTTCGTCCACCGTTTCGAATGAAAACAGCGACGGCGAGCCGACGATCAGCGCCATCAATTCCGCAGTGTCGCAATTATAGGTCACATAAACGCGCTTCCCTATATGGGTATATTGCTGGGCGCCGCCCAGATACGTGAAGCGTTCGGCATGCAGAAATGCACCGCTGACGCCCAGTTGGTGACACCCGCCGGTGTGGACACTCAAACGTCTGTCCTGATGCTGAATGCGCAACCGCGGCGCACTGAAGGCAGGCATTTCACCCTGGTCACGATAGCCCTCGTGTATTGCAGCAATGGCCTCGTCCACTGACACGAGGCCAACGATCTCCGAGTCCTTGATCAAAAGGGCCATAGTTTCCTCCTCTTCGCCGCAGGAGGCCAGCCTAACCGGGAGAACACAAGCAACATTTGCCCACGCAACCCGAACTGCCGTTTCTGCTCCCGCCATTTTTGCTTCGGTCTTTTAGCCGAACGACAGCAAGAGTATTCGTCACGGACGCCGGTAGCAAGAGCGGAGCTCTTTAATTTCAAGCCTGATGTCTTGATCGCCGCATTGACCGCTGGCGGATATTTTCACCAATGCGCAGACATCTTGTCTTTCAACTCGCTCTGCCAATCCGCGCCTGCCGGTACGACGCTGTCGAAGCCGCGAACGGCACGCGTGCTTGTGCTGTCGATACCGGGCGGATCTTCTCCGCGCTCCACCGCATGGGTCGCTTCCAGCAACATACGCCGCATCGTGACAATGGCGAGGTCGGTTCCCACCAACGATTCCTTGCTGCGATCAACGATAGCCCCCATACCTTCCTGCAACGCGATGTCCTGCGTGTTGATGCCTACGATGCCGCTGTATGTCCTTTTCTGCAACTCGCGATCAACCATGTAATCGTTAGACTTGTTGCGCTTGAGCTGGAAGGTGCCGGGTATCATATCGTCGCTTCCCCGTCCGGTGCGCTTTTCGTCTTCTTCAGCAAACTCCCTGGTGAATGGTACGTTCTCGTCGGCTGCATAGAGAAGGTTCCATGTCGTCGTCGTGTAATCGTCGATTGGAACCCAGAAATGGCCAGCAACCGTCGCCATCTTCTTGCGGTTGCCGTAATCGTCCGAAATGAACCCCCGCAATTGCTGATACGGCATCATGTATTGGTAGACCCGAACATAGTTTGCGTCGCCCGGCGCTCGCCGGAAAGAAACGTAAGAATAGCCATAGCTGGTTGGAAATATTTCAAGCTTTGGCACGCCATCCTCATTGCGCAAAGTCTTTGCGCCGATATCTTCATTGTGCAGGAAGGATGTGTGCGCGGTGTCCAGTCCGCCTTCGAGCGCTTGCAGGTAATTGCAGTCCTGATGGGTCTTGCTCACGTGCCGGAAGCGTTCGGGCGCCCGCATCCACTCGAAATCGGGGTGGGGCGGCTGCTTTTCCTTTGGCCCCATATAAATCCAGACGACCCCACCTCCCTCATAGGCTGGGTAGTTCACTATTTTGATGCCCGCTGCGACCCGCTCTGTGTCCGCGACATTCGGCAAATCGACACACTTGCCTTGAATATCGAATTTCCAACCGTGATAGATGCAACGTAAACCATGCTGTTCATTGCGCGCGAAGAACATCGGCGCACGGCGATGAGGACAAAACGCATCAAGAAATCCCACGGCACCAGAGGTATCTCGGAATGCGATCAAGTCTTCGCCAAAAAGCCTCACCCGGACTGGCGCTCCATCATTATCCGGAAGCTCACTCGACAATAAAGCCGGCTGCCAGTAGCGGCGCAAGAGATTACCCATCGGAGTTTCCGGGCCGACGCGGACAAGACGTTCGTTGTCCTGAGGTTTCAACATAGTGTTTCCTCCGGGGCGCAATTGGGGAATCTGCGCTTAAAGAGTTTCAGACTGCCATGATCCCTGTTGTTGAGCAACTCTGGCTTTCAAGGCCCGTTTCAACCTCGCGCCAGGGGCGGCGTACCGCTTCTTGTTTACAGTTCGCCGAATTTGGGAAAGTATACTCCGAAATCTAAAAGCGGGGGCGACGATGCCATGTATTCGTTCCAATCGGCGGCACATCGCGGGGGTTGCCCTGGCCATGGCAGCTTCGTGCGCAGCGGCTGTTGCGCAGGAAGATACTTTCTTTCGCGGCAAGACTGTATCTATGATTATCGGCTTCGGCCCCGGCGGCGGCTACGATACCTACGGTCGCGCGTTCATCCGGCACTTCAAGAATCATATTCCGGGCCGACCCGATATCGTTTTACAAAACATGCCCGGCGCGGGTGGCTTGGTTGCCGCCAACTTCCTGTCGAAGTCTGCAAAGTCCGACGGCACGGCAATGGTGATGTTCCCACCGGCGGTTTTGATCCAGCCGCTTCTGGGAAACAAGAACGCGCAGTTCGATCCACGTAAAGTCCATTGGCTGGGAAAACTGGATTTCGACGGGATGGCCTGCGTTATTCGCGCGGAATCAGGTGTCCACCACTTATCGGATTTGAAAGACCGGGAAATTGCATTTGGTTCGTCCGGCAGCGGCTCGAACACGACTCACCACGTGGTAGCAATGAAGTCGCTTCTTGGGATCAAGGCGAGAATTGTCCAGGGTTATAAAGGCAGCAACGAAATAACACTGGCATTGCGCCGCGGCGAGGTGGGCGCAATGTGCGGGGTGGCATATTCGAATATTCATGTGCAGCTCAGGGACGATCTGGCAAACGGCTCCATATCGTTGCTGGTCCAGCTCACTTCGAAACCCTTGCCAGAATTTGGATCTGTCGAGAACATTTACGACTTGCTCCAAAATGAAGAGGATCACGCTGTTGCGACTCTCGTCTTCAAGCCGAACGAATTTGGCAAAGCTGTAGGCCTGCCGTCCGATACGCCTCAACCCCGTATCGATGTACTCCGCCGAGCTTTCGAGGAAACCATCAAGGACGCCCAGTTCACAGGCGAAATGGAAAAGGCGAATATGCCTTTGTTCGTCTCCAGTGGAAAAGAGATTGCCACCGCAATCGACCAGTTTTACGCCATGCCGCCGAAGGTCGTGGCGCGTGCTAAGGAAATTGTTGGCGAAGATTGAAAAAGCTATCCACACGAGCAGCGATAGTGCGTTTATCTCAATATGAGCTGCTGCGTTTATGCTCGTGGAGTTTTTATGTGTCGGTGAACCAATGAACAAAGTGCCGACGCAAACTATCGTGAAATTCTCGTCGCAATTGCGATATGAAGATATTCCGAAAGGCGTCGTTGAACATTGCAAAAGAATAATTCTGGACTCAATGGTAACTGCGATTGCAGCTTCCACACTGGGGGACGCTTGTCCCCAGGCGATTAAGGCGATTACGTCCAACGAACGAAATGGTAGATGTTCTGTCTTCGGCACCACGCATAAAGCCAGCGCAGTCAACGCGGCGTTTCTTAACGGCGCGCTTGTTCACGCCCTGAATTTTGATGCGACCGGAGACGAAATCGGACATCAGGGGGTCGTTTGTCTCGCAGCCCCCTATGCGCTTGCCGAGTTGACTTCTGCATCAGGCAAGGAATTGATTGTGGCGAGCGTTGTTGCTTGCGAAGTCAGCGCCCGCGTTACTGCCGCCATTTCCCGGACAGGCCGGCACCCCAGCGAGAAATTTCTGGCTGGACAATTGTTGAGCTATTTCGGGGCGGCAGCAGGTGCTGCCAGAATTCTCAGCTTGGGTGAAAGCCAAACACATAGCACACTCGGACTGGCGCTGATGCAGATAAGCGGTTCCCGCCAGCATATATTGACAGGGGACGCACCGGCCAAATCAATCTACGGGGGCTTTCCTAATCAGGCGGCTGTGCAATCAGCTTTGCTGGCACGCGCAGGAGTTGATGCGCGTTGTGAGCTTTTTGGAGAACCTGCCGGTCTATACGCAATGGTTTACGATGGAAGCTATCTGCCCGATGTCATTTCGGAAGGGCTGGGGCGGGAGTACTTGTTACTCGACGCGAATATCAAGCTCTGGCCGTGTAGTTTGCACATTCACGATTTCGTATCAGCGGCAATTTCGCTTGCTTCAGAGAATATCAACCCGGAAAATATTGCCTCAATAGAAGTTCTGGCGCCCGCGAACTTGAGGCCGTGGACGGAGCCCATCGCAGCACGGCGGCGACCCGCCAATCCGTCCGCTGCGGCCAATAGTGTGCAGTATTGCGTCGCAAGGGCGTTGCTTGGTGGCGCGCTCTCGCTCGACGACTTCACGCTGCAAGCCCTGTCCGATCCAGCAATACATCGTCTGACTGGCCTCATTGAAGTTGCCTTGAATACGCAAAGCGATCCGATCAAAATCACGGTAAGGCTCAAGAATGGCGATTGTCTCGAAAAAATATGTCATGAGCGCTCCGCCCCCGGCGTGCTTGAGCTGGATCGGAATGCGCTGCTGGGCAAGGCCAGAAGTTGTTGCCGGTTTTCCAAACGGCCTTTCGGCGGGCCGGATGTCGACGCGCTGATCGAAGGCATATCCCGACTCGAAGAACTGGCAGACGCCGGCGATCTCTATCGCCGGTTCTCTACATGACGCTTGGCTTCAAACGCAGTGTCGCGCGCATGCCCTCGATCTCTTGAGCTGTCGATGACGATTTCGACTTCGATGTTGCCCATGAATCTTCACGGCCTCGCGAAGCAGCGACCCTTAGTCGCTTATATCGGCGATCAGCGCCTTCAAAAGCGGCTGCTCGGCGAACAGCGTCTATGAAAATCGCGTCGCCGAGTGCATGCCGCTTCTTACCTTTTTCCGCGTGGTAACCTGGGGGATTCAAACTACCCTTAGAGATGAAACACGTCGATCAATTCGACTTGCCCGCATGTATCAGCCGGTGCACGAATTGCAGTTTTTTGAGGATGGAACCAGACAAAATGAAGGGATAGAAATCGCTGTTGCCGATAGACCGGTTCATTGCGTTCATGGCAATCGTAAGAGGCACCCATTCATCGGTCAGGGTTTGCAGATTTTGTTCATTGTACGCACTATGCGTGTCCGTCATGGATGAATTTACACTGCCTGCCGGGCCGAAAAACAGGTGATAACTCGCCGCCGTTTCAAGTCCGTCTACAATGTGAAAGTAATGCGCCCATGTCTCGGCAAAGTCTTCCCATGGGTGTGCGCTTGCGTATGCACTCACGTAAGATTGCTCCCACCCCCGGGGGGCTCCGTATTGATAGTGTGACTGGAGCGCATTGGAATAATTGACGCACTCGTTCCCGAACGTATCTCTGAATTCTCCCAGATGAGCCGAATTTGCGACAAGGCGGTCCCAATAGTAGTGACCGATTTCGTGACGGAAATGACCTGCGAGAGTCCGGTAAGGCTCGCCCAATTGCTTGCGTTGCCGTTCCCGCACGGTATCATCAGCTTCGGCGATGTTGATCGTGATCAGGCCGTTGGCGTGCCCGGTGACGACTGGTTCTTTCCAGACATTGTGGCTGAAAGTGTCGGCCTTGAATTCGAACAGGAGCGGGTTGTCTCCGGGATACTGGCCATCCACGATGGGCAGCTGAAACTTCAGAATAGAGTAAAAAACCGCGCGCTTGGCCCGTTCGAGACGCGCCCAGCCGTCTATGGGCACCGTCACGTTAACGGAATGTGGTAGCGGC
>CAMDKB010000152.1 GCA_945901195.1 Rhizobium sp. Q54 | reverse complement strand
TCCCAGGTCATGGACGAACTCACCGCCATCTTCGCCGATATGGGTTTCTCCATCGCTGAAGGGCCGGATGTGGAGAGCGACGATTACAATTTCACCAAGCTGAATTTTCCTGCCGGCCATCCGGCGCGCGAAATGCACGACACATTTTTCTTCAACCCGGATGCCAATGGCGACCGCAAGCTATTGCGCACACATACGTCACCGGTGCAGGTGCGCACAATGCTGGCGCAGAAGCCGCCGATCCGCGTGATTTGCCCAGGCCGGACCTATCGCTGTGACAGCGATCAGACCCATACGCCGATGTTCCACCAGGTCGAAGGTCTCGTCATCGACAAGACCGCGCATCTTGGCCACCTCAAGTGGATTCTGGAAGAATTCTGCAAGGCCTTCTTTGAAGTACCAAGCGTAAAAATGCGTTTTCGCCCCTCGTTCTTTCCGTTCACCGAACCGTCCATGGAAGTTGATATTCAATGCTCACGCCAGGGTGGCGAAATTCGCTTTGGTGAAGGTAGCGACTGGCTAGAAATTCTGGGCTGCGGCATGGTCCATTCAAACGTGCTGCGCAATTGCGGCATTGATCCCGATGAATACCAGGGTTTTGCCTGGGGCATGGGAATTGATCGCATCGCCATGCTGAAATACGGCATGACGGATTTGCGGCCTTTCTTCGAAGCCGATGTGCGCTGGCTGTCACACTACGGGTTCAGGTCGCTGGATTTTCCAACGCTGGCAGGCGGGTTGAGCGCTTGAGGAGAGTATCATGAAATTCACACTCTCCTGGCTCAAAGACCATCTCGATACTGATGCATCCCTTGATGAAATCGTGGAGACGCTGACCAAGATAGGGCTTGAGGTCGAACACGTCGACGACCCAGCAAAGAAGCTCTCGGACTTCATCGTCGCCTACGTGGTCGAGGCGAAGCAACATCCCAATGCCGATCGTCTGCGCGTCTGTATGGTCGACACAGGCACAGGCGCGCCTGTGCAAGTGGTCTGTGGCGCACCCAACGCACGCACCGGAATGAAGAGCGTCTTTTCTCCCCCGGGAACCTATATTCCCGGCAAAGGGATCACGCTGGGCAAGGGCGTCATTCGCGGCGTGGAATCCCTTGGCATGCTCTGCTCGGGCATGGAGCTTCAGCTGTCTGAAGATCACGACGGCATTCTTGATCTGCCTGATGATGCACAGGTCGGCATGCGCTACGTAGACTATGCGCAACTCAGCGAACCGGTGATCGAGATCAACCTCACGCCAAACCGGCCTGACGCAACGGGGGTGCATGGCATTGCCCGTGATCTGGCCGCAGCGGGCCTTGGAAAACTGAAGGACCATGCGATCAAGCCAGCGGCCAGCGGCTTTCCCTGCCCGGTCAGCGTGAAACTTGATCTGGCTGACGACGACCGCCATCTGGCGCCGGCATTCGCCTTGCGCTCAGTTCGTGGCGTGAAGAACGGGCCATCGCCTGAGTGGATGCAGAAAAGGCTGAAAGCCATCGGCCTTCGCCCCATAAATGCTCTGGTCGATATCACCAATTACCTTACATTCGACCGTGGCCGCCCCTTGCATGTTTTTGATGCAAATAAAGTCAAGGGCGGGCTCGTTGTGCGCCGTGCGAAAGATGGCGAAGAAGTGCTCGCGCTCGATGGGAAGACCTATGGGCTATCTGCCGAGAATGTCGTAATTTGTGATGACAACGGCGTCGAATCCATCGCCGGGATCATGGGCGGCGAACATTCCGGCTGTGATGAAACGACAAGCGAAGTCCTGATCGAATCCGCTCTCTGGGATCCCATGAACATCGCGCGGTCCGGACGCGCTCTGGGCATCATCACCGATGCGCGTTATCGCTTTGAACGCGGCGTGGACCCGGAATTCTGCATCCCCGGAGCGGAACTGGCGACCCATCTTGTGATGCAATTGTGTGGCGGCGAAGCGTCCGAACTGCTGGTTGCCGGCAAGGCGCCGGGCACGAGCCGCACGATCGCGTTCCCGCTCGCCGAAGTCGAGCGGCTGACCGGTCTGTCAGTCCCGCGCGGCGACAAGATTGCAACCCTGGAAAAGCTGGGCTTTTTAGTCGAAGGATTAGGTGAAACCCTCAATGTCACTGTGCCCTCGTGGCGGCCGGATATCGAAGGCAAGGCCGACCTTGTCGAGGAAATCGTGCGGATCGCCGGGGTTGATAATGTCGCCTCCGTTCCGTTGGATCGGGCTGCCCATGAAGTACCCAAATCCATCCTGACGCTGCTGCAAAAGAGGGTGCGCCAGGCGCGTCGTTCACTTGCGGCGCAGGGCCTCGTCGAAGCTGTGACATGGTCTTTCATCTCGAAGGCTCGTGCGGAAATGTTTGGCGGCGGGAAGCCAGAACTGGCGCTTGCCAATCCTATCGCGGCTGATCTGTCAGACATGCGGCCGTCACTGCTGGCCGGGTTGATTTCGGCGGCGCAGCGCAATGCCGACCGGGGCTATGGCGACGTGGCATTGTTTGAAGTTGGACAAGTATTTCAAGGCGCCGGGGAGCGTGATCAGCGCATGACTGCCGCGGCGATCCGGCGGGGGACTGCCAAGCCCCAGGGTTCTGGCCGCCATTGGTCCCAAAAGACCGTATCGGTGGATATCTTCGACGCCAAGGCTGACGTGATGACGCTGCTAGGGGCACTTGGCGTCCCAACCGGCGGATTGAATGTGGTTTCTGGTGCGCCATCCTGGTTTCATCCGGGACGTTCCGGGACGCTACAATTCGGACCGAAAGGCGTGATCGGATATTTCGGCGAGTTCCACCCGCGTGTTCTCGAGGCGATGGATGCCAGCGGGCCGCTCTGCGGGTTCGAAATCATTCTGGATGCTCTTCCAGTGCCTAAAGCCAAGCCAACGAAAGTGAAGCCGAAGCTCGAAATCTCCGAATTCATGCCGCTGGAACGCGATTTTGCCTTCATAGTCGACAAGAGTGACAAAGCTGGCGATATCATTCGGGCTGCACAGGCCGCCGACAAGGCTCTGGTAGCAGGCGTGTCACTGTTCGACGTTTATGAAGGCGCGGGCATTCCCGACGGCAAGAAATCGATCGCGATCGCGGTCAACTTGCAGCCCAAGGAAAAGACCCTGACCGATACGGAGATTGAAGCGGTTGCTGGAAAGATTGTCGCTGAAGTTGCAAAGAAAACAGGCGCGATACTTCGGGGCTGAGCGTATGCGGCTGACTCTATTTTTCAGCGCAATTATCCTGGCAGGCGTCATAGGTACTGCCGTTTCAGCCTCGGCGCAGGGCGGGCAGAATTGCGACGCCATCAAGGATGATGACGCTTTCAACAAATGCCTTGCAGCGTCTGGCCCGACACGGCGGGCGCCATCTGCCAACCCGCCGCCAATATCCGACAAAGGGACTATCGATTCAGGCGGGCGTGCTTCCGCCATTCAATACGGACCGCTCAGGCGGGCACGCGAAAGCGCGCAGCGCAGCAGGGCACATGCGAACCGCTGGCACGTTCAGAGGCTACATGGCGGTCGGCTGCGGATGGTGATTCCTGTCAATCGCCGGAAGCGGTAAGCTTCCGGCCACCGCATTCCGGCTTAACTCAGGTTCAATTCCTTGAAGAAGTCATTGCCCTTGTCGTCCATGACAATGAACGCGGGGAAATCTTCAACTTCGATACGCCAGATGGCTTCCATACCGAGTTCGGGATATTCAACCGTTTCAACCTTTTTTATGCAATCTTGTGCAAGTCGCGCTGCTGGGCCGCCAATCGAGCCGAGATAAAAACCGCCGTACTTGCGGCAAGCGTCACGCACTTCCCTGGACCGGTTTCCCTTGGCGAGCATTACCATGGAGCCGCCCGCTGCCTGAAATTGATCGACGAATGAATCCATGCGCCCGGCGGTCGTTGGACCAAACGAGCCGGATGGCATGCCTACGGGCGTCTTCGCCGGACCGGCATAATAAACAGGGTGATTCTTGAAATACTCCGGCAGTGGTTCCCCTTTTTCAAGCCGCTCACGAAGCTTCGCGTGGGCGAGGTCTCGCGCAACGATCAAGGGTCCGCTGAGGGAAAGGCGCGTCTTGATCGGATAATTCGACAGGGTCGCGAGAATATCCTTCATGGGCTGATTGAGATCGATTTTCACAACATCGCCACCGAGCGAACCTTCATCGACATGCGGCATGAACTTGGCGGGATCATGCTCGAGTTCTTCAAGAAACACGCCGTCTTTAGTGATTTTACCAACAGCCTGCCGATCTGCAGAGCAGGAGACGCCCAAGCCAATGGGCAGGGATGCGCCGTGCCGCGGCAACCGGATCACCCGCACGTCATGGCAGAAATACTTGCCACCAAATTGGGCACCAACGCCAAGCGATTGCGTGAGCTTGTGAATTTCCTCTTCCATGACGAGATCGCGGAAGGCGCTGCCCTGATCGTTACCTTTGGTGGGCAGGCCATCGAGATAGCGGGTCGAGGCGAGCTTCACCGTCTTTAAATTAAGTTCCGCTGACGTGCCCCCGATAACGATAGCCAAATGATAGGGCGGACAGGCTGCTGTACCCAGAGTCAGGATTTTTTCTTTCAGGAAAGCCACCAGCCGGTCGTGAGTCAAAACCGACGGCGTCTGCTGGTACAGAAAGGTCTTGTTGGCTGAACCGCCGCCCTTTGCCATGAAGAGGAACTTGTATTCGTTTTCCCCCTCAGCATAGATTTCGATCTGCGCCGGCAAATTGTCGCCGGTGTTTTTTTCAATGAACATGGTATCGGCGGCGAGTTGTGAATAGCGCAGATTCTTCTTCCGATAGGCGTCACTGATACCTTCGGCAATGGCGCTTTCGTCTTCCCCTTCTGTCCAGATCAGGCGGCCTTTCTTGCCCATCACGATGGCAGTCCCTGTGTCCTGGCACATCGGCAAGATACCACTGGCAGCAATGTTGGCGTTCTTGAGAAGATCATAGGCAACGAACTTGTCGTTGGAAGTCGCTTCGGGATCGTCGAGGATCTTGGCGAGTTGGGCAAGATGCCCAGGCCTGAGATAATGGTTGATGTCCATCATCGCCTGCTCGGTCAGCAGACGAATTGCCTCGCGTTCGACGACGAGCACGTCGCGATTCCCAAATTTTTCCACCCGGACACCTGATGCGGACAGTTTGCGATAGGGTGTGGCATCCTTGGCGAGCGGAAACATGGGGGCGTAGTGGTAGGTCATGAGGAAGAACTCCCGGTGGCAGACTGCCGCGCTTTTATTCTCCCGGGAGGTTCTTTCCAAGTGTTTGCCGGGAATTTGATTCCAAACTCCAGCGTCCAGATGAAAAGGCCCTAATGTGCAGGATATTTCGATGTTTCCCTACCCCTTGGCGGTGTGCGATATCGGTGGCACCAACGCACGATTTGCCTATGCCAGAGCTCTCAATGAGCCTCTGATTCACCTGTCTCAAGCCAATACAGCTCGCTATCCTGACCTCGCCTCAGCGTGTGCTGGTGTGTTTGCCAGTGCCGGCGTATCGCCCGCCTCGCTGATCGCTTGTGCCGCAGGGCCGGTGATTAACAGGACGGTTCGCCTTACAAACATACATTGGACTATCGATGGACCCGAAGTCGCGCATTCACTTGGATTGACTCAAGGGCTATTGCTCAACGATTTCGAAGCCCTCGCGCTCACACTTCCAGCCCTGAAGGCCGATTCTGTTTTGATGATCGGCACACAAGATCCGCTCAAATCAAATGGCCAAACCCGGCTCGTTCTGGGGCCAGGAACCGGGCTCGGAGTGGCGGCTCTGGTGGAGGCGGACGGTCGTTATCTTGTACTGCCGAGCGAGGCCGGTCACACAGAGTTTGCCCCGGCAGACAAAGAAGAAACGGAAATCTTTGCGTTGGTGGAAAAGTCTCTAGGGCGGCTTACAGCTGAAATGCTCATCTCGGGGCCTGGTCTCGTTCGACTCTACAAGGCAAGGCAACTTGTCCATGGCGCATCACATCCCGATGAAGTGTCCCAGCCACAGGACATCACCCGCCTTGCTCTGGCCGATAGTCTCGGTGTTCAGGCGGCAGCCATCCGGCACTTCTGGAAACTGACGGCACGATTTGCCGGAGATATGGCGCTGGCTTTTTCAGCCGGAGGAGGTGTCACACTTGCCGGAGGCATTTTGCCAAAGTTGACGAGATTCCTTGACCAAGAAGAATTTCGCTCGGCCTTTGCAAACAAGCCGCCGATGGCAAAGCTTCTGGAACGAATTCACACCCAACTGCTCGTAAACGAGGGAGCGGTGCTGGAGGGCATGCGGTCGCTTGCGGACAGGCCTGACCTCTATCATCTGGGTTTCAGTGAACGGTACTGGTTGTAAATGAAAAGCTCAAGCCGCGTGGGATGTCGGCCCGCCCGCCAGGAGGGAGAACAGACCAATTTCATCGCGAGTTGCCCGTAGCAGCGATGCAAAGTTTGTGTCTCGCAGCGTCCGCGCTACCTGCGCGAGAGCTTTCAAATGATCTGCACCCGCAGATTCCGGCGCGATCAATACGCAGACGAGATCTACAGGGATTCCATCCATGGCGTCGAAATCGACAGGGTTTTCAAGCCGGGTGAACAGTCCAAACATGCGGCCTGCCTTGGCAAGCTTGCCGTGAGGAATTGCAATTCCGTTGCCTACTCCCGTGGAGCCCAATTTTTCGCGTTGCCAGAGCGCATCAAAGATCTCGCGCTCACCTATGCCTGATATAATCGCTGCGCGCGCGCTGCACTCTTGAAACAACTGCTTCTTGTTCGCCACCTTCACTGAGGGCATAATTGCATTCGGGGCAATAAAATCCTGAAGTTGCATCATCTGGCTCGTCCATCCGTCCGATTGCGATTATAAGCTTTGCGATTGGTCGCAATCGCGAAGTTTGCTTTAGCGCCGCACCCCTGCAGCTTTCTGAGATTCGTTGCCGGGGTCAACCCAACCTATGTTCCCGTCGCCACGCCGATACACCACATTGATCCTGTCCGAGCTGGAATGGCGGAAGACCACAACAGGCGCTCCGGTCATATCAAGTTCCATCACTGCAGTAGCTACAGCCATCGTCTTAAGTGATGAAGATTGCTCTGCAACGATGACCGCGCTGAAGTCATGAGTTTCCTCCGCCTCCTGATTCGGCGGTTCCAGGACATAATTGGCCATTGTGTCATCAGATTGCGCGGGAACATGGCTGTGACCACCATGGTGCTCCTTCAAGCGGCGCTTATAACGGCGAAGGCGTTTTTCGAGACGTTCCGACGCCTGATCAAAGCTCGCATAGGGCTCGTGCGCCCTGCCTTCAGCATGCAATGTGATGCCAGATGACAAATGGAGCGTACAGTCGCTCCGGTATCCCGAACCCTCATGATCCACAACGACATGGCCGCTGACCTGGCCATCAAAATACTTTCCGATCGCGGCATCTATTTTCTCGAGAATATGGGTCCGCATAGCTTCCCCGAGATCGAAATGTTTGCCGGTTACGCGAATGGTCATTTGTCTTTCCAGTCAAGCCAAGCCGATAATCTTTTCTACGCGAAGCATCTGCGACACATTATCATTGTCTATCTATTTTTACGCCGTGTTTATCGTACTTCCCGCCAAATTAATAGACAAGGGACCAGCCTTCCGAATTCCATGTATATAATTGATAATAATGGAATATGTTCCAACGATTTATTGCGCAGCCTGCAAATTCGCCACTTTTTCACGCCTGCGTTCCACAGAAGACGCTATTTTCATGCTCTCACGATATTTGGCCACTGTTCTGCGGGCGATGTTGATATTGGATTCCTTGAGCCGCAGCACGATGGCATCGTCCGAAAGCACATCTGCATGGCTCTCCTGATCAATCATCTGTTTGATCCGGAAACGGACAGCTTCAGACGAATGAGCTTCACCTCCGCTTTGCGCGGGAATAGAAGCCGTGAAGAAAAACTTGAATTCAAACAGACCGCGGTGACACGAAAGATATTTGTTGGAGGTCACCCGCGAAATAGTGGATTCGTGCATGCCAATCGCATCCGCGACTGTTTTGAGATTCAGCGGCCGCAAATGCTCCAGTCCGTTTGCAAAGAAGCCGTCCTGCTGTTTCACGATCTCGGTGGCGACCTTGAGGATCGTGCGCGCGCGCTGTTCGAGACTGCGGGTAAGCCAATTGGCGTTTTGCAGACATTCAGCCACATAGGACTTGTCCGCGGCACTCGAGGCTGTTTTGGAAACGCGCGCAGCGTAGGTCTGATTGACCAGGACGCGCGGCAGACATTCAGAATTCAATTCAACAAGCCATGATCCATCCGAGGCGGGCCGGATAAGGACATCCGGGACAACCGGCTGAACATCCGCGCTGCTGAAGGCTCTGCCCGGTTTGGGATCCAATCGCCGAATTTCGGCGAGCATGTCGTTCAGGTCTTCCTGATCGACTCCGCAAATCCGGCGCAATTGCACAAAATCGCGCTTGGCGAGCAGGGGAAGATTAGCAATCAGGGCCTGCATCGCCGGGTCGAACCGGTCGGCGTCCCGGAGTTGAATGGAAAGGCAGTTCGCCAGATCCCGGGCGCCTACGCCAGACGGATCGAATGTCTGGATAACACAGAGAACTTTTTCAACTCTGGCGGGCGTGACGCCTAATCTTCCAGCCATTTCGTCGATATTTTCGCGCATATAGCCGACGTCATCAATTGAATCGATCAGCATTTCGCCAATCATACGGTCGATGGGATCGCGAACTGCCAGCGCCAGTTGCCCGACGAGATGGTCCGCGAGAGAAACCTGCGCAGCGACATAGGCCTCAAGATTTGGCGACTCATCCGACCCAGCCGAAGACCCTGCCAAGGATCCCGCCGAAACGGTATATTGAGAGTCTTCTCCCGGAGTGGTGGAAACCGGCACGGTCTTGTCGGTATCGAAGGTATTTTCGACCTCTGTCCCCAGATTTTCTTCCATAGACGCCTGACTGGTCTCAAGCCTCTCGCTGGCCCAATCACCCTCGCTGGCCTCAAGTCCCGGGTCGTCGAAATCGTCAATGCCAGAGACTTCTTCGCTACTTTTTTCCGAAATCGCCTGGTCTTCAAGCGCAGCAGGTGCATCCTCGGTGCGTTCCAGCAGAGGATTGCGCTCAAGCTCCTGTTCTACAAAGTTGATCAACTCAAGGTTCGATAATTGCAGCAGCTTGATCGCCTGCAAAAGTTGCGGCGTCATTACCAGGGATTGTCCCTGACGCATTACCAAACGGGTCGAGATTGCCATACGCTTCAACTACACCAGAGAAACTTCAAAAAGGCTGACCGATACTATGCGGCCCATTTCTTGCTTGTAACACCATTGACGGCTAAGGCGCGATGGGCAATCCCACCGCAGGGACGTTTATCAAGCCCGTCGGTTAAGATGATCTGAGATAATGAGGTTACGAAAATCAAAATTGTACCGAAATAGATAGAAACGCCATTTTTCAGCGAATTAGGGCTTGTCGTCATTTAAGGGATTCGCAAATCAGTGAAAGCGTGATTCATGGGGAGCCTTCCTGAAGGAGGCTTGTGATGGAACGCCATGCTTTGCGCGACGATCAATTCGCTCGGATTGAAAATTTGCTTCCGGGTCGTCCCGGCACGGTCGG
>CAMDKB010000151.1 GCA_945901195.1 Rhizobium sp. Q54 | reverse complement strand
TCGGGGCTGGCGCCGGGGAGGTTGGCTGTAATCTGGATGGTCGGAAAATCGACGCGCGGCAGCGCAGCAACCAGCAGCTTCATGTAGCCAAAAACACCGAAGACGATAAACGACACCATCAGCAGTGTCGTCATCACCGGTCGTCGGATGCAAAGTTCCGAAAGTGACATCAGCTGTCTCTTTTACCTGGTTCGTTACGTACTTGAACTCTCGCTCCATTGACGAGAGACAGGGCGCCGTCGGTTACGACGACTTCGTTTCCATTCAGGCCTGAAGACACGACATCTCGGCCATCCTGGGTGCGGGAAATCGTCACCGGCTTTACAGTTACGACACCATTTTCAACAACAAAAACAAAGTTTCCATTCTGGCCTGATTGGGTTGCATCACGCGGGATGGAAACGACGTTTTCATCCGTGCGGAGAACAATGCGCAAATTGCACAGCTGGCCAGGCCAGAGATATTCATCGGCGTTTTCAAACTCGGCGCGTATGGCGATCGTACCCGTCGCCGAATCTATTGTGTTGTCCAAAATTGAAATGCGACCTTTGGCGGAGCGCGAAGAACCTTGCGGCACCGCTTCGACATACCCGGCTTTTGACGCAATGGAAGCTCTCAATTCCGGCAGGGAGTGCTGAGCCAGTGAAAAGCTGACATAGATCGGAGACATCTGAATGACTGTACCCAACGCACCCGTTGTTGAATTGTCGCCAGCGCGAATGATATTGCCGGCCTTGGCGGAAAATGCGCCGACACGTCCGCTGATAGGCGTCTTGATCGTCAGGTAGCTTAATTGCACCTTCAAATTATCAATCTGCGCCTGATCGCCTGCAATCAAGGCTTTTGCCGAAGCCACGGAGGTTTTGGCGTTGTCGAGACTGAGTTGGGTTCCCGCGTTTTTTGCGACCAGTTCGGTGAACCTGCGCACATCACGCTCGGCCTGTTCGAGCGCTGCGCGATCCTTTGAAAGTTGAGCTTCAGCCTGCTTGACCTGAGCCACGAGTTGCCGGTCGTCTAGCTTGACGAGAATATCGCCAGCTTTGACGATGGCGCCGTCGGCTGCGAGAATCTGATCGACGTAAGCGTCTGTCCGCGTGCGCAGTGAAACCGTGGCAATTGGCTGTACAGTGCCCACGGTCGCAATCACGAATGGAAGCGGGCCAAGCGATGACCGGCCCACCAGCACGGTAGCGACAGGTCCGCCGGGGCCTCCGCGACCGCCGCCAGGGGGTCCTCCGGCTCCCGGAGGTCTTCCGCCGCCGGGCCTTTGGCCAGCAGGGCTGCCTCCACCTTCGCCAGACTTTTCCGCCGCTGCCATTCGTTCAGCCTGCAGTTGCGCGGCCGTGCGATAAGCCGGCAACATAGTGGTCACCGTTGCAGGCAGGAAATTTCTCAGGGATGCGACACGATCACCACCTCCGGGCATGAGATGATCGGCCAGGGGCGGCCAGACCACGCCAGCCGCGAGCGCCAATACACTCAACAGAGCGAGCGATTTAGCGACCTTGCCTGCAGCCATCAAATTTACCCTCCGGCGCAGTGCTAGTCCTGCTACCTATATCGTATCTTCAAATCGAACCCTTGCAGGTGTTGCGATTGCTCTTTTTATGTGATCCAATCGCACGCAATCACGCACACACTAGGCAAGCTGGAAAAAACGGCACAATCACGATTGGCCGTCCCTAGCCGTTCCGCTCCAGACTACGCTACCCTACCCCAGTTTTGTATTATAGCGCGCCTTTGGGCGACGGGAAGTTAAAAATTGGTTACTTAGCCTCCCGTGCCTTCACGATATCCAGAATTCCGGCAGTAGCCAAAGAGAGCCAGCCCAGTATCAAGATCAATCCACCGATTGGGGCAGCCATAGCCAACGGTTTCAAATTGGCGAGTGCGCGCAGCGCAAGATCGCCCGAGAAAAGCACTGCCCCAAACGCAAGAAGGCTGGCTGCCGTCATACATATTTTTCTGTTGTAACTATTTAGGCCGATTGCGAGCACGGGAGCCGCGTGAAAAAGCAGGTAGTGTGACGCGGTCTCAAGCAGGCCTCCACCTGTTTGGTGAGCCGCCATCGCGCCCGCGGCGACACCTGCCGTCCCCATCAGGCTCCCAATGAGGACGAGCGCCGCAGCCCAAATCCGCGAGGCTTCAGGGGTCGATTGATTTTGCTCCATTTTGTTCTCCAGATCATCATGTTCTTCGGTTCGCCGCTCACACCGGCCGGGGTTGTTGAACATTGGTCAATTATTTTGGCCCATTTTGCCTAATTAACGAGCTGGAACGAGATCACCTATGCATATCCTGATTGTCGCAGACCATGCCTGGAACAACGGTGGTCAATCCAAGGTTGCTATCGAGAGTGCGCTCGGGCTCGCCAGCCGCGGGCATAATGTCACTTATTTTGCCGCCGTCGGCCCTGCTGATTCCCGGCTCGCAACTGCTGGCATCGACGTGGTCTGCCTCGGCCAGAGCGATATCAATACGATGCAATCGAAGTGGAGTTTTCTGCAGCAGATCCTGTGGAACCGCCCTGCCGCCGAACGTCTCGCCCAGGTCATAGCGCAACTTGACCCTGCCGATAGCGTCATTCACGTGCATGCATGGGCCAAGGCTGTATCGCCGTCGATTGGTGCGATTCTGAAGGCTTCGGCCACGCCCTGTGTGTATACAATGCACGAGTTTTTTCTCGTATGCCCGAATGGTGGATTTTACGATTATCAAAAGGCCGAACCCTGCCACCGGACGCCGATGTCGATCTCCTGTCTGACAACCCATTGTGACTCGAAGACGCGCGCCCGCAAGGCGGTGCGGGTTGCCCGCCAGGTTCTGGTAGACCGGGGCGGGCTACGGCAAGCCCTCAGTCGCGTCATCATGATCAGCCAGCTGCAGGACGAGGCCTCTCGTCCGTTTATGCGTGACGGGGTCATTTATCATCACGTCTCCAATCCCATTGATATTGCCGATCCCGGCCCGAAAGCTGGTCCGGGCGAAGATTTCGTATTCGCCGGCCGGCTGTCGCGGGAGAAAGGGATTGAGCATTTCTGCAACGCAGCACGAATTGCCGGCATTTCGCCTGTGATTGCGGGCGACGGGCCGATGATGGACGAATTGAAAAGCCGGTTTCCCGAAGCCCGGTTTCTGGGTTGGCAAAAGCCGGAACAGGTACGCGCATTGTTGCGTGGCGCAAGAGCATTAGTGTTTCCATCAGTCTGGTACGAAGGCCAGCCACTGACCGTCTATGAAGCCCTGGCCTCGGGAACGCCTGTGATTGTCAGCGACGTCTGTGCGGGGAGAGAGGCCATCACCGATGGCGATAATGGCTTTTGGTTCAAATCTGCGGACACCGCATCCTTGGCAGAGAAGGTGTCGCAATTGCAGGACGATGCAGTGGCAGCCGCGATGACCGCCAGCGCTTATCGCCTTTACTGGGCAGCCCCGTTAAGTCTCGACCGGCATCTGAAAGCGATTGAGGGTGTCTATCAGGAGATGCTGGGGCGGCCCGCTCTGAATGCTACTGCGACCGCCATCGAAGTGGCGGCATAGCTGAACCATCCATCATTGAGAGTGGTTTCAGCCCGCCGATTGGTGACGCGAAAACTCCCAGCGTTGCCGCGCCGCTTCCAGACCCCATACGACACCGAACCCGATGTAGACATGTCGCCAGTGGTCAACGTCGATCTGAAAGCCCTGCAGCAGCATGGCGCACATGGCCGGTACTACCCCGATAGCCAGATGTTGAATGGCCGAGCGCCTCCACATCATCCTGAGGCCAACAAATACGGTCGTCGAGCATATAAAAAGCCAGATAAATCCGCCAACCCAGCCGAAATTTGCAAATGCGCCGATGTAGGAATTGTGCGGGTCCAGCTGGAATGTCAGGCGCAAACGAAGAGGGCCGAAGCCTTCAGGTTTTCCAAGCAATGTTTGTATGGCGCGCATCTGGTTGCCGAAACGTCCGGTTTCGCCAACGTCATAATCCTGAGTGACACTGGCGCGAAGCGTCAACAATTCACGGGTGGATTGATCGGAAAGCAACGCGGCGATGCCAGCAATGGCCAGAACGACGCAAGTCACGCCGATGACTATGATCCGCTTTCGCATCGCCGGACCGGCGACCCTGCCGTATGCGAATGCCGACAGCATGAGCAAAGCGAGAACGCTTGCAGTCCATGAGCCACGTGAAAAGGTCAGGAATTGGCCGATTACCGCTATGCCAAGACAGATCGAAACCAGGATGGGCCGCCTCGTCGTGCCCATAAGCAATTTGCTGACGAGAAATGTGATCGCAAGAATCAAGAATGAGCCAAGAACGTTGGGGTCTTTAAACGTACCGCTCGCACGGCCCTCATACATTGTGCCGAATTCGCCAAGGCCCGGGATGTTCATATAACCCACGATGCCAACGAGCGCCGCGAGCAAGGCGCTGCAGGTATATCCAATCATTGCGATTTCGACGCGAGTCTCGGTTCGTTCAGAAAAGTAAACGCTGAAGAAACCGACGGTCACCAAAAGGAACAGCGACTGAAGCTGAAAAAGGCTGGGGTCCGGTTCATGCCAGTAAGGTGTCAGCGCTATGAAACCGATGATTGTGTAGAGGATCCAGGTTATAAGTATCAGCATCAGGGAATGATGCAATCGAAAGCCGCCAAAGAACCATAGCGGGACGGTGATCAGGGCCAGGAAGTCATACGGCGACGGCTCGATGATCGAAATGCCGCTGCAAGCCAGCATCATGAAAATGAAAGTGCTGACGATCGATTCATACTTGATGTGCAGCCGCTGCGCCGCTGCTGTATCGGATATGGGTAGGGCCTGCTGGTACGTCATGGGCCATTATTGTCCAGGACCACTTAGCAATTCGATAACCATCTTCTGGCGCATCAGCTTTCGGTCGCCGGTGTGGCTGCAACCTTCCACACGCATGGAACTCCAGTAAAGCCATGCCTCGTGGCCGGCATCGTCGAAATTGCGTCCTGTTGCCGCCGGATCAATGATGGATGGGTAGGAGTTTATTTCGCGGGCACCGCAGGCGTCATCATAAAGTGACTTGGTGGCCATCAACAAGCGGGGTTCGCTCCAGTTCAGGATGTCCCGCGATGTGGCAAAATAAAAGCCCGATAACGGAAAATACTTGTCGTCTTTCCACGCTTGCACTACGGCGAGATATAGGCCGCTTGCACGATGGCGGACCACAGCCCCAACCTGCGCGGGGAAAGGTTCGACCGGCTTGCACGGTGGCGGCGCCTTCAGCCCAGGCTGGTAGGGATCGTCGTAACGGATCGTGAAATCGCGCCCATCCCATGCACGCCAACTGCGCGATTTTGAGAGATCAGTGCTGCGGAAAAGACAGACCCCGTGGGGCTGCCCCGTCCATCCGGTCTCCGCAGCGAAAAAATACACAGCATTGCCACGACCGAAAATGTTTGAAGGATTGAAAAAGCCCCTGTGCCGGGTCTGGTCAAAGTCCTGGAGGAAGGGCGCGGCAGCCGCCACCGGGTATTCAAGCTTTTGAAAGCTGGCGCCGCTATCGCCCGATCTGGCCGCCAGGATCGTATTGTACCAGCACGCCAATCCGGATTTGCCGGGACGGCAGCGATTATATTGATCCGCGTGGTATTCATGATGGATGATGGCATCGATGGTTTTACCATCTCGCGTCCACGTGCCGGCAATCCAGCTGCTCGATTCATAGGCTTGAGGATCCCGGTTAAAGCGAGATGGATAGGATTACTTGCAATCGATCTTCAATGAATCGAAGGAAGAACCACGCAACAAACGGTTGTTGAAGTGCAGCGCGAACATGGCCAGATTGCCCTGGGCATCGCGAAAAACCCTTGCCGGCATATCTGCCAGATCGTTGCCGTCACACCCGTCACCCGGCTTGAACATGATCTGCGGTTGGTCGAGCAATTTCGCCTTAAGTTGAGGCGGCGCTGCGAGGACCGGTGCGCAACACAGCGTTGAAGCGATCAATAGACTCAAACGCCGGATCATGCCGCACACCTCAGGTTTGAGCGGAGGCAGCGGTGTCTGTTTTCTGCCGGAACCATTGCGAAACCGGGCGGCTGAAAAAGCGCCGCATGGGATTTTCAAAATATGTGTAGCAGAGCATGGAAGTGGCGACAATCAGAATTGTTGTTATTGCGCCAAGCGCAATCAACTCTGGCCAGGACGACCAGCCCAGTTTGCGCGCCAAGGCGAGTGTGGCGACCTGAAACGCAGTGTGAAGCAAGTAGATCGCATAAGACGCGTCGCCCAACGGAATACAATATCGATGCTGAAGAATGGTAATTGCTCCGCCACGCTCGGCAAATGCAATAAGGCCTACGGCTACAACGAAGCCGGAGAGAACAAAATAGACCGGAACATGAAGCCAAAGCATGCCGAAGACCAGCGCCATGAAACCATGCGGCAGCCACCACGATATGCGTTTGCGCGGCAGGCTCATGACAAGTTGCTGCACCGCCATGCCCGCAAAAAAGGTCGGGACTGCGCGCAGCATGCCAAAGTCCCACGTAGCTTCGACAAAACTGCGTAGCCCATTTTCGAGGCGAACAATCTCCATTACGCATGCAAATACCACAGCCAGAACAAGCGCTGTGCGCGCGCCCCATCGCATCAATATGCCGGCGAGAAGCGGAAAGAGAAGGTAGACAAAAAGCTCTGCGGAAATCGACCATGATGGAAAATTCAGGCCGGGTTGCGCATGCAATCCGACAGCGCCCACGCCCCAGGCGTGGACCAGCAGCAAATGGGGGGTTATCAGAGCTGGATCCATTGTGGCTGGATCGCGAAGCCGGACACCAGCAACAGAAACATAGATTGCGATTGCCGCAAACACCAATGTGACCATAGCATGAAGCGGATAAACCCTGGCCAGGCGCTTCTGCATGAAGACGCGGTACGCCAGGGCGCTGTTGATCTTCCCGCCATAAGTGTGCATCAGCACAAAGCCTGACAAGACGAAAAAGAAGTCAACGAAATAGCCGAAGTTCGACAATCTGTGACTTGCATTTACTGCAACGGATGCAAAGTTGTTTTCAAAGTGATAGGCAACAACACCCAGTGCCGCGATAAATCGCCATGTATCCAGAGCTGTATATCGCTTGGGTCCGGTCTGTCCGTCCAGTGATCGCTCAGTAGGCATTTTAAGCCTTTATCAGCGCAAACGGCGTTATGGCCAAAATATAAAGATCAAACAATAACGACCAGTTCTCGATGTAATACAGATCGTGCTCAACGCGCATCTGCAACTTTTCAGGTGTATCGGTTTCGCCGCGCCAGCCATTGACCTGCGCCCAACCGGTAATTCCGGGCCGTACGCGGTGGCGTGCAAAATAGCCTTCGACCACTTCGTCATATTGGCGATCCGCAGCCTTGGCATGGACGGCGTGGGGCCGCGGACCAACGAGCGAAAGATTTCCCTTGAAGACGACGTTGATCAATTGCGGCAATTCATCAAGCGATGTTCGCCGGATGAAGCGGCCAACACGGGTTACACGCGGATCGGAACGCGTGACCTGCTTTTGGGCTCTGTCGTCCTGCATTTCGATATACATTGAGCGGAATTTGTAGACGTCGATCAGTTCGTTATTGAAGCCGTGGCGCTGCTGTTTGAAGAATACCGGGCCTTTCGAGTCCAGTTTGATCGCCAACGCGGTCAATAGCATCACAGGCGAAAGCAGAACGAGGCAGAGCGAACCCAGGATCTTGTCAAAAATCAACTTGATTACGACGTCCCAATCGGCAATCGGCTTGTCGAAGATGTCAAGAACGGGAACGGTGCCAATATACGAATAAGAGCGTGGACGAAAGCGGAGCTTATTGCTGTGAGCTGCCAGACGAATGTCGACAGGCAATACCCAGAGCTTGCGCAACATCTGCAGAATGCGCTGTTCGGCAGTTATGGGCAGGGCAAAGATCACCAGATCGATACGCGTGTGGCGTGCAAATTCGACCAGATCGGTGACTGTTCCCAGTCGGGGGTAGCCCGCGATCACATCGGGAACACGAACGTCAGTGCGATCATCAAAAACCCCGATGATGCGCAGGTCAGTTTCTGTTTCGTGAGTTAGCTGTTGCAATAGTTCATCACCAGCCTCGCTGGCGCCAACGATGACTGTGCGGCGGTCAAGCTGGCCGGCGCGTGAGAATGCATCGCCTTGCTTGAGCAGGAAGAGTACCGCTATCGCCAGCAGAAAAATCAGGCTCAATCCACCCGAGAGACGCAGACCCTGACTTGCCGGTGCGCGCAACGCTCGCGTCTGGTACAGTCCCAGTGTTTGGTAAAATGCAACTGTCGCCAGTGCGATAGCGAATATGGTTGCGTAATACATCCATATTGAATCAGCGAGCGCACTCAAGTAAAATAAGTGAACCAACGCGCCGCTGAAAATGATCAATAGCAGTTCGCTGAGTCTGACGAGCCCCGTCAGGACGAGGGGAGACAGGGCTGAATAGGCTCGCTTTCCCGCCGTCACTTCGGCAAGTTGCGGCGCAGCGCGGGGGCTGGCCTTTGCATTCAGTTGCAGGTCTTTGCCTTCAATCAACGGCATGAAATCACCAATTAGAGAGCGGCGCGCAACGGGGTTTGCATAATTTGTCCCAAAGCGCGTTTTGCCCGCATTGCGTCTCGATAACCGTTGATGACGGCATCCGCCATCGATGAAATGTGGAAGCGGCTCTGGACAAAAGCTCGTAATTCCATCGCTTGTCGCAGTCGCTCTTCCTGGGTCAATGCATGCATGTCAAGCATCGCCTGGGCCAGCCGCTCAGCGTCGTTACAAGGAATCAAGCGGTTGGCTAGGGGGCCAAAAATTTCGGGAATTCCGCCAACATTTGTGGACACCATGGGAACGGCGGCGCCCGCGGCTTCCAGGACGACATAAGGCAGGGATTCAGCGCGTGATGGGACGAGGAGAATCTTGCCACGCCGGAAGGCTTCACGAGCCGGCATTGCGCCCGGGAAGGAAATATCATGAGCAAGGCCGCGTGCGCGGGCTTGTTCAGTCAAGGCGTCCTGATCAGGACCGCTGCCGACCATTACGGCCGTCTGGCGGCGTCCGCTCCTGTCACGCGCGATTGCAATAGCATCGATCAGGGTGTCTATGCCTTTGGCCGAACGCAACTCGCCGACATAGAAAAAGTCTGCAGCATCAGAATTGGGCGTAACCGGTTCAAATTCGGCGTCACTTATTCCGTTCAATACGACTCGCTTGATAGCGGTGGTGTCACCGACATATGTTTCAAAGCTTTTCTGAATGAAGGCGCTTTCGAACAAATACAGGTCGGTTGCGCGTTCGAGCAGACTTTCAGCTTTCATATATATTTTATGAAGCATCGAGCCCGGCTGGTAGTTGAAACTGCCGCCGTGGGGCGTATAGGCCCGAATGACCTTGTTGCTGGTCGTCAACAGCCTGGGCAGGCGCGCATACAGGCCTCCCTTTGAGCCATGGCCGTGTACAACATCCGGGTCTAATTGTGCCATCCCGGATGATCACATAGACCCTCGTCGCTCTGCTTTTTTCATGGCAAGATCGATCCTGAGGGACATTCGAAGCGGGGTTCGGGCATGTTGATCCAACTTCACAGCCAAGCAACGACGACGCCGAAGGTGCGGGCGGCGATC
>CAMDKB010000150.1 GCA_945901195.1 Rhizobium sp. Q54 | reverse complement strand
CGCCAAACTCCGAAGCGTTTTCGCGTCGAAATCCGCGCGCAGGGGAATAGGCAAAGACATGACGAACCTCCTCGTTCGCCACGAATGAATCAGACACCGACTGATTTGGATAGCCAGAACGAGTCACGCATCAAGGGAGATGGTATAATAAAACCATTGTAAGCATTGGTAACAAACAGTTTTTAATTATTTTCTGAGGCTGATTTCGTCCGGTTAGTGCCGGCGAAAGTATGTTCGGCGCATGAAGTTAATCGATTGCGTCGAACATCGTATGACTGCCAGAGATTACGATTCTTAGGTAATAACAGGAAGTGCTTCTTGCGCCTCAACTACACCCGGTCGTGGTCCCGCATGTGTCGCATTTCAGGCACGTTCCATTCCGCACCAGCGTAAAATTCTGGCACTCGGGGCAGGCTTCGCCGACATAGCCTTTCATGCGGGCTTCGGCGCGCTTGTCGGCTTCGGCGTTGCGGAGCGCTTTGGGGGCGGCGTGGGTTCCTGCTGGCATGAAGTCCAGCGTTTCCACCATGCCGCTTTCGCGCAATGCAAGGGGTTCGGCCTGCGCGCCGGGGGCGAAGGCTGTAACATCATAAGTGCCAGTGGCTTTGCCCTGGATCAGCATCAGCTTTTCCGGCTTGCCGCGCACAAAGCCCGAAGACACCAGCGGCTGTGGCGTATGCGTGCCGGGTGCATCTTCGCCGCCGAGCACGGTTGTGCCCATCTCCTCAGGTTGCACATGGGCAAGATCGTTGCGGCCCATGTAGCTGATGGCCAGCTCGCGGAAGACATAGTCGAGAATAGACGTCGCGTTCTTGATGGCTTCATTGCCCTGCACCAGGCCTGCAGGCTCAAAGCGCGTGAACGTGAACGCATCGACATATTCTTCAAGCGGCACACCATATTGCAGACCGACCGATATCGCGATGGCGAAATTGTTCATCAAGGAGCGGAAGGCAGCGCCTTCCTTGTGCATGTCGATGAAGATTTCGCCGATACGCCCATCCTGATATTCGCCGGTGCGCAGATAGACCTTGTGGCCACCCACAACGGCTTTTTGCGTATAGCCCTTGCGGCGGTCCGGCAGGCGTTCACGTTCGCGCGTGCGCTCGACACGCTCAATGATGCGCTCGACAATCTTTTCCGAGAGAGCGGTGGCGCGCAGTGCGGCAGGCTGACGGATCAGTTCGTCAATGGCTTCATCGTCTTCATCGTCGTTGTCGGCGATGAGCTGCGAGTTCAGCGGCTGCGAAAGCTTGGAGCCATCGCGATAGAGCGCATTGGCCTTCAGGCCCAGACGCCATGAGAGCATGTAGGCGTTCTTGCAATCATCGACAGTGGCTTCATTGGGCATGTTGATGGTCTTGGAAATTGCGCCGGTGATGAAAGGCTGCGCCGCCGCGAGCATGCGGATGTGGCTTTCATCGGAAAGATAGCGCTTGCCAGTGCGCCCGCACGGATTGGCGCAATCGAACACCTTGTAATGTTCGAGCTTCAGATGTGGCGCGCCTTCAAGGGTCATCGCGCCGCACACATGCGTGTTGCAAGCTTCGATTTCAGCCTTGTTGAAGCCCAGGAAGGAGAGCAGCTCGAAGGCCGGGTCTTCCATCTTGTCGGCAGGCACTTTCAGCGCATCACGCAGGAAGTCTTCGCCAATCGTCCATTTGTTGAAGACGAACTTTATGTCGAAGGCCGGTGCCAGCTTGCTTTCAAGCATCGCCAGCTTCTCGTCGGTGAAGCCGCGCGTCTTCAGGCTGCTTTGATTGATGCCGGGCGCTTGTTTCAGGCTCGCATGCCCAACGGCATAAGCCTCGATCTCGGCGATCTCCGAGGAACGATAGCCCAGCACGTTAAGCGCCTCGGGCACTGCGCGGTTGATGATCTTGAAATAGCCGCCGCCAGCGAGCTTCTTGAATTTCACCAGCGCGAAATCAGGCTCGATGCCGGTGGTGTCGCAATCCATCACGAGACCGATGGTGCCCGTGGGGGCCACGACCGTCGTTTGTGCGTTGCGATAGCCGTGCTCTTCGCCCTTGGCGAGGGCGCGGTCCCATGCGGCGCGCGCACGATTGGCCAGTTCAGCGCCGTTATCGCTGAGTTTGGCGAGCGTGGCATGATCAAGCGCCACAGGCAGAACGGCGAGTTTCTCGTAACCTTCGCTGAGGCCGTGGGCGGCACGGCGATGGTTACGGATAACGCGCAGCATGTGCTTGGCATTGGGTTTGTAGCCCGGGAACGTGCCAAGTTCACTTGCCATTTCGGCTGATGTCTCATAGCAGACGCCAGTCATGATGGCGGTCAGCGCTGCCGTGATGGCGCGCCCCTCGTCAGAATCATAGCCAAGGCCTGAGGTCATCAACAAGCCGCCAATATTGGCGTAGCCCAGACCCAGTGTGCGATATTCGAACGAAAGTTTGGCGATTTCCTTTGATGGGAATTGCGCCATCATCACAGCGATTTCCAGCACGATCGTCCAGAGCCGCACCGCGTGCTCGTAGGCGGCGAGATCATATTTGCCAGTTGCCACATCGCGGAACTGAAGAAGGTTCAGTGAAGCCAGATTGCAGGCGGTGTCGTCGAGGAACATATATTCAGAGCAGGGGTTCGATGCGATGATCGGGCCCGAGGCGGGGCAGGTGTGCCAGTCGTTGATGGTGGTATGGTATTGAATGCCAGGATCGGCAGACGCCCATGCAGCATAGGCAATCTTCTCCCAGAGCTCGCGAGCCTTGACCGTCTTGTGGGTCATGCCATCGGTGCGGCGGATGAGGTTCCAGTCGCCATCATTTTCCACAGCGCGCAGGAATTCATCGGTGACGCGCACCGAATTGTTGGAGTTCTGGCCGGAGACGGTGAGATAGGCTTCCGAATCCCAATCGGTGTCGTAGGTGTCGAACTGGATATCGACAAAGCCCTGTCGGGCGAACTGGATCACGCGCTTGATGTAATTGTCCGGCAGCTGATCGCGGCGGGCGGCCTTGATCGCCTTCTTCAGCACCGGGTTTTTCTCCGGATTGAAGCAATCGTCGCCGGACCCTTCGCAATTCACGCAGGCTTTCATGATGGCCTGCATGTGCTTCTTGACGACCTTGGAGCCGGTGACCAGCGAGGCGACCTTCTCTTCTTCCTTCACCTTCCAGTCGATATAGGCCTCGATATCGGGATGATCGGCATCGACAACGACCATCTTGGCCGCGCGGCGTGTGGTGCCACCCGATTTGATCGCGCCAGCCGCGCGGTCGCCAATCTTCAGGAAGGACATCAGGCCGGAGGATTTGCCGCCGCCCGACAGCTTTTCGTTCTCGCCGCGGAGGCGTGAGAAATTCGAGCCGGTGCCCGAGCCATATTTGAACAGGCGCGCTTCACGCACCCAAAGATCCATGATGCCGCCTTCATTCACAAGATCGTCGGCGACCGACTGAATGAAACAGGCATGCGGCTGGGGATGTTCGTAGGAAGATTTGGACTTGGTCAGCTTTTCAGTGAACGGATCGACATAATAATGGCCCTGGCTTGGGCCATCGATGCCATAGGCCCAATGCAGGCCGGTGTTGAACCATTGCGGCGAATTGGGCGCGGCGATCTGCTTGGCGAGCATGTAGCACATCTCGTCATAAAACGCCTGTGCGTCCTCTTCCGAGTTGAAATACTTGCCCTTCCAGCCCCAATAGGTCCATGTGCCAGCAAGGCGGTTGAATACCTGCGTCGCCGTTGTTTCGCCCGTGTAGCGCTGCTCCTTCGGCAAGGCTTCGAGAGCGGCTTCGTCCGCCACCGAGCGCCAGAGGAAAGAGGGAACGTCGTTTTCCTCGACGCGCTTGAGGATAGCGGGAACGCCCGCCTTGCGGAAGTATTTTTGCGCTATGACATCGCTGGCGACCTGGCTCCAGGTGCTGGGCACGTCAATGTTGTCGAGCAGAAATACCACGGAGCCGTCTGGGTTCCTGATCTCGCTCTTGGCCTTGCGGAATTCGATATCCGCAAAGGCTGTTTTTTCTGCTTTGGTGTAGCGCCGTTCGATCCGCATATTATTCCCCAGAATGCCGCAGGCATACGTCCTGCGTGAGGCCAAGTCGGCCCCGTCCCCCGATTTAATGTTACTGAAACGGCAGATGTCCGCTGCGGGCCGCTAGAGCTCGGCTGGCATCTGCAAATCACTCGCGCCAACTCCATCTCATGTCAGCTTCGCCCCTGAAGGTTCAGCCGCCGCAGTGTTTGTCAGCGTTAAAAGCAGAGTGTTCTTTTCTGAGGCTTTCGTCAAGAATTTGTGTTGCTCTTGCGTCAGAACACAAAATGTAGTGGAGGCCTGTGGAAATCGGGGATGAATAAATCAAGTTGGCCAAGTCTCTGACCAAACGCGGTTTTCCGCAAGTGCCTAATGGCCGTTACGGAAAGCCGGCCGCGAATCGATAGATTTACGCTTGTTGACAATTGTGGCGGCGCTACAGCTTTCGACTAGATATTGTGCACATCTGCCTCCAATAGCCCAGATGTGCCACAAACGGCGCTCACGTCCAATTCGCCAGATTCCTTCGATAGCAAGCTGCTTTCTTGCAGAATCGCAACTCTGGTTGATTGTGTGGGCCAGTCCGCACGCGCAATGATTGAAAATGCCGGTAGCAAAAATTATTTTGCCGCAGGCCGCCCCGATTTTCGCGGCACAGATGTCGTGCATGGATGTTGCAATGCGGCCATTCACCCCGCAATCCCCGCTGGACTTCAAAGGGCGGTGCCGTCATATTCCCGCGCGATTGGCGATCCCTTTGTCGTCGTGCCTCCATACGGGCCTTTTAGATGAAATTCCTGCTGCAATTATTTACGTGGTGGAGCGGCCAGACGCTCAACACGCGCTTTCACACCTGGCGCAAGGGCGAACGGGTTGGCGAGGACCAGTTCGGCAACATCTATTACCGCACGCTGGGCGGGGCCATTGACCCGGGCCTGGGGTTCCAGCGCCGCTGGGTGATCTACAATGGTCAGAGCGAAGCCTCCAGCGTGCCTCCGGGCTGGTATGGCTGGCTGCATCATACCTGCGACACGCCGCCGACTCAGGAAACCTATGTCGCCAAAGAGTGGGAATTGCCACATCTGCCCAACATGACCGGGACCCCCGATGCGTGGCGGCCACAGGGCTCCATGCTGAAGAGCGGCGCGCGCCCCGCAGCTACGGGCGATTACCAGGCCTGGACTCCAGGCGCGTGAGTCGTGCTGCAAGCGCCGCGCCCGTTCTGGCGCTGATCGCTGGCTATTTGATTTTGCCAGCTCCGGTTTTCGCCCAACAGGCCGATCCCTTTGTGGCCGCCTGTATGCGCGGAAAAACTGCAACTCCGGCCAAATGCACCTGCCAGTCGAAGATTGCCCGCGCGAATCTCGATCGCGGCGAGCAGCAGGCCGCGCTTTCGGCATTGCGCGGCGATAAGGATGGCTTGGGCAAGCAGGTTCGCGCGTTGGGGCCGGTAAAGGCCAAGGCCTTCGAAGACAAGCTCAAGAAGCTCGGCGAGCAATCCCGCGCTCAATGCAGATAAGCTGGTCGCGGCCAATCCCGACTAAAGGTCAAACACCAGTAGCGCTGCGGCAACGGCGCAGTTCAAACATTTTCTGAATAGAAGCGCGCTTCGAACCAACCGGCGATTGCAGACCCTTATTTGGATCGCGGATCTGAACGTCCCATAGCGAAATGGAATCGCCAGAGACCATCAGCGTAAGCGTGAGGGTTGTTTGCGAGAGTTCATCGATCTTTGCGGCTGTTCGCGCCTCAAGTTTCATCCGAGTAGAGGGGGAAAATTCAATTTCGACGGATGAGCCCTGAATTTCCATCGACCACACGTCCAGAACATTGATCTCACGGCCCCGCGAGCTTTGCACCATCCGCTTGTGATCAAAACGCAGGGTCGCGCCCGAGCAATCTTCCTTGCTGCTGGCAAGACGCCAATGGCCGGCAAGCATGGGGTGGACTGCCTTCTCCTCCGGCGTTTTCGCCTGGCAGGCAGCAAGGATCATAGCAAGGGTCAGACCGAGAACTGCCGCGCAAGACTTGCTAATCTGGGCAGTCATGACACGCTCCAAAATAATTTTGCTCCGTGTCTAGTTTAGTCGCTCGGTGTGAATGAAGTCTTGCCGTCATGATCCCGCCGGATTTCTCCGGCAGTGGGACTGTGGTGCGAAGACTCACATTTCCCTGGATTTGTGGTAGACGGACACGGGAAATGCGCTCCGGGAATCGGTCGGAGTATGCGGACGAGGTCAGAGTTTCATGCAACGGCCATTTTTTTCTCTCTTTTCCGGCGCTGCGGCTGGGATTTTCGCCATTCTGGCGGCCAGTCCAGCCCTTGCCGACAAGATCAAGCATCCCGTCGCCATTTTCGCGGGGCTCGACAAGATCACCGGGCGCATCATTTCCTTTGAAGTGAATATCGACGAGACCGTGCAGTTCGGATCACTGCAGGTGACGCCGCGCGTTTGCTATACGCGGCCTGCCACAGAGGCGCCGCATACGACCGGCTTTGTGGAGGTCGAGGAAATTGAAAAAGAAAACCAGTTCAAGAAGATTTTTTCCGACTGGATGTTTGCGGCCAGCCCCGGGCTGAGCGCTGCGGAACACCCTGTCTATGATGTCTGGCTGACCGATTGCAAAGGCGGAAGCGTCGTTATCAGGGAGGTCAGGGCGGTCGAAGAAACGCCGCCCGATACGAATCGGCCCGCCTCCGCAACAGACAAACCCGACTCACCCGCCGAACGTCCGCAAAGGGCAGCCCGCCCGACGCAGCAACGCCCGCCCTCACAGGCAGGCGCGCCCACGGCCTTGCCTGCGCCCGGCTCTCCTCCATTGCCATTGCCCGCGCCTGCGCCCGCGCAGGCCCGCGCGCCCGAACCCCGCCGCGCGCCGACCCAATCGTTCTTCCCGACGCTCCCCTCCGGGCCGGCGCAACGGCGTGAAAATACCTATTACGCCCAGTAGAGATGGCGTTGAGCCATTCCGGCTCTCCGACTGGCGTTTGCATGCCGGGCGAGAGGGTGGCAGGCTGAGAGTTGAAGACTGTCACCGGGAGACGTTCATGAGCAGGACCATTGCCGTTATTGCGCCGGGCATGATGGGCTCAGGCGTCGGGGGGCGCCTGTCTTCCAAGGGCGCAAACGTGATCAGCCTGCTGGCAGGACGCAGCGCACAAAGCCTGCAGCGGGCCGCCGATGCGCATATGGCAGCGGCCGGCGAAAGTGAAATCGCCAATGCCGAATTCATCCTTTCCATTGTACCGCCGGGGGAAGCTGTCGCGCTGGCCAAACAGCTCGCGCCCTATCTGACCAAGGCGCAGCGCAAACCAGTCTATGTCGATTGCAATGCAATCAATCCCGAAACCGCTTGCGAGGTTGGTGATGTAATTGCCAGCACCGGCTGCGCGTTTGTTGATGGCGGCATCGTCGGTGGCCCGCCGCGCGAGGGCTATAACGGGCCGCAGATCTACGTCTCCGGCAAGGAGGCGGCGAGCGTGCTCGCGCTGAATGAATTCGGCCTCTTTTTCAAAAAGCTGGACGACACCATCGGGACAGCCTCGGCACTGAAGATGTGTTACGGCGGCATCACCAAGGGTATTACGGCGATTGCCACCAGCATGACACTGGCGGCCAGCCGCGCGGGTATTGCCGATGCCTTGCGTGACGAATTGGCCAGCAGCCAGCCCATGTTGCTCGCGCATTTTCAACGCAGCGTGCCCGACATGTTTTCAAAGTCATGGCGCTGGGTCGACGAGATGGAAGAAATCGGGGTCTTTCTCGGCGATCGCGAAGAACGCGACGTCTATGAAGGGATCGCCGGGCTCTATGACCGGCTGGCCGGCGACTTTGATGGCGACAAGGAAGAGATCAGCGCGCTTGCGAAGTTTTATCGCAAGAGCTGAGCGCCAATCGCTTTAGTCGTGGGTCCGAGCTGATGCGCGGGACTCACAATGATTGACGAGTCAATCATTGTCCCCCTGGATTGACTTGTTCGCAATGATGTCCAGCACCTGTTTCCCGCTCATGCTCTGGCCCTTGGGCCAACGATAAAAGTCGGCGGCAATGCCGAGCGCGGCGTCGAGGCGCTGGTGATATTCGTCCCGTGATATTTCGACAGCGCCGAGCGTCTGCAGATGCGGCGTCACAAATTGCGTATCCAGCAATGTGAAGCCGCCATGAATGAGCCGCGCCACCAGATGCACCAGCGCTACTTTCGAGGCGTCGGTGGCGCAATGAAACATGCTTTCACCAAAGAATGCGCCGCCAATGCGCACGCCATAGAGCCCGCCCACCAGAGCGCCCGCGCCGTCATAGACCTCTACCGTGTGTACATGCCCCATGTTGTACAATTGACGATAGAGTTCGCGGATGCGCTGATTGATCCACGTGTCGCGGCGGCCCTTGGCACTGGCCGCGCAACCCTCAATCACCGCACCGAAATCATGATCGGTGCGCACCTCAAATCGGTCTGAACGGATGGTCTTGGCGAGCGAACGAGAAATGATGAGCCTATCCAGCGGAAATATGCCGCGCTCTTCAGGATCCACCCAAAAAAGATTGGGATCATCAGAACTTTCCGCCATCGGAAACATGCCGATGGAATAGGCGCGCAGCAGCAGGCGCGGCGTGATCGTGTGGGGCTGGCCCGAGGAGGTCATCGGGAGAGAATAGCAGGGGCGGGAAGGCGTGGCCAGATTCCTTCTCCCCATTTTTATAGAGAGAAGGTGGCCGAAGGCCGGATGAGGGGTACCACCGAGCCTTGCAAGTTCTGCACAACGCTCGCTTGCGATAAGGGGCGCAGAGGGGCATTGTGACTTCGTTGCGGGGACAGGCGATGGCAGAATTTAAGGACGAAAAAGATTTCAAAAAATGGCTTGAGGGAAAGCCAAGGGAATGGGCAATTGTGCTGGCGGCGAGGTCCGCGTTGCGCGCCTTGCCATTGCTATCTACTTTGGCAAGCCCGTCTGGCAAAATTCGTCTATCGGACAAAAAAAAATCATTATGCCCGCACTGAGATCTCTTGCCCTTATTTCAGCATCTTGCAGGCACTCTGAAATCTTGTTGGATTCCCGATATGAAAATATAAAATCTGCAACCGCTAAGGAGATGTACAGAGTTGTCCATCTTGCTTTGAGCAAGGGCAATTATGTTGCGGCATCCGTCGCACAAAGTGGGTTCTTTTTTCTCTCAGATAGTTATTCAACTGCAATAATTTGTGCAATTTCCAGCAGCCTGCAGCCGCCAACAATTTATCAGGTCAAGGAGTATGCCTCCAACTACGATACAAATAATTTAATGTGGGTCGCTCTTTGCTCGGATGCAACGAATTTGGAAAAGGGTTTGACGCCAGAATGCCTAGCATTTCTTCAGTTATGGATCGGAATTCTAGTCATCTGGAACTGAAGTTCATTTCATTATAGGGTAACGCTTCCTTGGTAGTGGGGAGCGATTTTATGGCCAACAAAAAAGGACGTCCTATCATTCCCTTGATCCTGAATTCGGATGAACGGGAGTATCTTGAGCGACAGGTCCGCCGCCACCGCGCGCCGCGGTCTTTGTCAGAGCGTTGCCGGGTTATACTCAGGTGCGCGGACGGTGTGCCCAGCAAATCCGTTGCAGGAGAACTTGGAGTTCACGAGCACACG